>DASZPL010000095.1:0-15590 GCA_035550315.1 Mycobacteriales bacterium
CCGGCGACCAGCCGCTCGCGGGCGGGCGCGGACCGGTCTTCCGGCTCCGGTGCGATCGAGGGGATCGACAACTCACGCTCCCTGGCTGCGCCTTGCGACCGATGGTACGACGCGGTACCGTACTTTGGTACTCGCGCGTACCATCGCGTCGACAGGGGTCAGTCGTGAGCGTTGACGATCGGTTCACCAACTCACTCGACGAGCTGAACGAACGCCTGCTCGACGGCAAGCTCAACGAGATCGTCACCGGCCCGGTCACCGACTGGGCGACCGACTTCGATCACCTGACCGACGAGTGGGCGGCCGACCCGTACGCCATCCAGGACGAGCTCCGGCAGCGGTGCCCGATCGCCCGCACCGAGCGCTACGGCGGCGGCTGGCTGCCGACCAGGTTCGACGACGTGTCGGCGATCGCCTATGACACCGAGCGGTTCTCGTCCCGGGCGATCATCATGGGCAACTTCCGGCCGCCGCCCGAGCTCGCACCGATCGGCGGTTCGCCGCCGATCTCCTCGGACCCGCCGTTTCATCACGATGCGCGCAAGCTGCTGCTGCCGGCGTTCACCAAGCGCAGCATCGAGCGGCTGGAGCCGGCGACCCGCGCGTTCTGCCACCGGCTGATCGACGACTTCGCCGGCGCGTCGGTGATCGACGCGTCCCGGCAGTACGCCCAGCACATCCCGATGCGGGTGATCGCCGACATGCTCGGCTTCCCGCCGGAGGACACGCCACAGTTCCGCGAGTTCGTTGAGAACGCGCTCGAAGGAGTCAACGCGCCGCTCGACGAGCAGATCGCGCGCAGCCAGAAGCTCGGCGAGTACATCCTGGCGCAGATCAACGATCACCTCGCGAACCCGCGCGACGACCTCACGTCGTACTTGATCGACGCCGAGCTCTACGGGCAGAAGCTCGATCCGTTCCACGTCGCCGGGACGATGGTGCTGTTGCTGATCGCGGGCATCGACACGACCTGGAGTGCGATCGGCGCGTCGCTGTGGCACCTGGCGAAGACGCCGGCGGACCGCGAGCGGCTGGTCGCCGAGCCGGCGCTGCTGCCGACTGCGATGGAGGAGTTCCTGCGGGCCTACGGTCCGGTGACGATGGCCCGACTGGTCAAGGAAGACATGCAGTGGAACGGCGTCGAGATGAAGGCCGACGACTGGGTGCTGCTGTCGTTCCCGGCCGCCAACCGAGACCCGTCGAAGTTCGACCGCGCCGACGAAATCGTGATCGACCGGCGGGTCAACAAGCACGCCGCGTTCGGGCTCGGCATCCATCGCTGCGTCGGGTCGCACCTGGCCAGGATGGAGTTGCGGGTCGCGCTGGAGGTCTGGTTGGAGCGGATCCCGGAGTTCTCTCTCGCTGACCCCGTCGCGGTGACCTGGGCTGCCGGGCAGGTCCGCGGGCCGCGGACGCTGCCGATCGCAATCTCAGCCGGCTGAGCGCGGCCGGAAGCCGAGCCGGCACGACCGCACTGCGCCGGCGAAGATGTTCGGCTCGATGTCGGGGCCCTCGAGCACTTCGAGCGCCGTGCTCCGCTTGGTCAGCGCGGTGAGTAACAGTCGCAGCTCGAGCCGCGCCAGTGAGGAACCCAGGCAGAAGTGGGTGCCGAAGCCGAACGCGACGTGCGGGTTGGGCCGGCGCCGGATGTCGAACCGATAGGGGTCGGCGAACGATCGCTCGTCGCGGTTCGCCGACGGGTAGAGCAACATCACGCGATCGCCTTCGGCGATCTCGGCGTCGCCAATGCGCGCGTTGTCGAGCTCCGCGCCGACCCACACCGAGATGAGGTCGTCGGCCGGAGCCGCCCGGCGCTCCTCGATCAGCGGGTTCACCACCTGCGCGAACTCCATGATCGCCATCATGAAGTCGGCGCCGACCAACGGTTCGGACATCAGCCGGTCGATCCGCATCAACCGCTCGGACCAGCTGCGTAGCGCCGGCGCGACGCCGTCGTCGAAGCCGATCAGATGTGCCGTGAGCCGTGCCGGCAACTAGAACGCCGGGGCGAGCAGGTCAGGTGGCGCCGGCATCGGGCCACGTGCGCAGTCGGTCAGATGTCGGCGGTGATGTCGCGCAGCTTCTGCTGGAGCGCCGCCGCCTCGGCGCCGCCGCTGGCCGCGCCCGCCTGCATCGCCATGAGCTTCGTCATGTCGCCCTCGACTTTGATCTGGCCGCTCATGAACGCCTGCATCGCGGCCGCTTGGTCGCCCTTGACGAACATGTTCTTGGCGACGTCGTACGGCACCGTCAACTTGGTCGGCGCGCTGTCCATCAGCCCGGCCGCGAACGCGCCGTCGCCGATGTGCAGCTCGCGGTCGCCCTCCGGCCCGCCGGTCACCACCAGGTTGAGCGACACCGAGTCGGGCATCACGCCGCTGCCGGCTTCGGCGGTCAGCCTCGCCACTTCGGCGAGCCAGTCGTCGGACAGGAACGTGTACGTCGGCATCTCGCGACCTCGTCTCGGCAGTGGGTTGATGGCGGCAGGAAACTCGGGGCGGTGGATCGCCGTTAGATAATCACGCTACGGACGATGTCCGCAACGGCCGCTGCATCGCCGCGCAAATCGTCAACTATTCTGACGATTGCGAACGGTCCTGCAATATCTGCCGGACGCGCTCGTGGGAGACGCCGGCGGCCGCGCCCACCTGGCGCAGGCTCTGCCCGTGGCCGACGGCGGCGACAGCCGCGTCGGCGAGATCCTGCCGGGCCCGCTCGAGGACGCGGGCGCGAGCGCGTACCTGCGCGAGGGCGGTGTCCGGGTCGTCGTCGAGTGGGGCGTCGGATGACTGCAGCAGCAGGTCGGCGAGCCGCTGGTACGCCGCCGCCGACGGCGCGTCGGCGGCGAGGGCGGCCAGCGCGAGCCGGCCGAGCGAGAGCATCATCAGCAGGCGCACCAGGTCGATGGCGCCGACCGCGGGATCGACCACGCCGAGCACCGTGCCGGCCTCGGTCGCGCGCGCGATCGTCTCCTCGTAGGCTGCCAACCCGTCGCGCAGGATCCGCCTGACCCGCTCGTCGCGCCGCGCGGCCACGATCGCGTCCAGCAACAGCAGCGTGGCTTCGTCCGGTGGCGCTGCCAGGTTCTCGCCGAGCAGGTGCGCGACCTGCGGCCGGGGCTGCGCGGCCAGCTCGGCCAAGTCTTTCATCAGTGCGCTGGCCGGCACGATCCCCAGCGCCTGCAGCAGCAGGTCGAGCTTGCCCTTGAAGTGGGCGTAGAGCGCGCCACTGGTGACGCCGGCCCGCTCCGCGATGTCGGCGACGGTGGCGGCTTCGTACCCCTTTTCGGTGAACTCGTCGAGCGCCGCGGCGGTCAGCGCCTCCCGCGAGCTGGCTCGGCCGGCGGCCCGGCTGTCGGCACCCGAGCCGGCCGCGCGCACCACGGCTGCAGCGTAATCACGCCGTACGATCCCTGCGTGACCGCGCTCGACGCCGGCAGCGACCTCGCGCCCCGGGTGCTCGACGACCTCGACCGCGACGGGTTCTCCGTCGTCGAGTCCAAGCTGACGGCCGACGAGGTCGCGGAGATCCGCGACGAGCTGCGCCGGATCGCGGCCGACACCCCGACCGGCCGCAACGACTTCGAGGGCTACCAGACCAAGCGGATCTACGCGATCTTCGCCAAGACCAGGCTGCTCGACCGGCTGGCGATCGACCCGCTCCTGCTGACGGTCGTCGACACGCTGCTCGGACCGAGCCCGCAGCTGAGCGCCCCGACCGGCATCGACATCGCGCCGGGCGAGAAGGCGCAGTTTCTGCACACCGACGACGCGATCTACCCGGTGCCGCGACCGCACGCCGACATCGTGGTCAACACGATGTGGGCGCTGGAAGACTTCACCGAGACAAACGGCGCCACGCGCGTCGTCCCGGGCTCGCATCGCTGGATCGACCGGCAGCCGATCGATCCCGACGAGACGGTCACCGTGACGATGCCGGCCGGGTCGGTGCTCTTCATCCGCGGCACACTGTGGCACGGCGGCGGCGCCAACCGCAGCGACCGGCCCCGGCTCGGGGTGCTGATCGAGTACGCCGCCGGCTGGGTGCGGCAGCAGGAGACCCGCCTACTGGCGGTGCCGCGCGAGGTCGTGCGCACACTCGATCCGAGGCTGCAGGAGTTGCTTGGCTACGGCATCTACCCGCCGTTCGTCGGCTACGTCGACGGCCGGCACCCACGTCGACTGCTCGACGATTCCGCGCGCTGACGCGCTGTCCTGCCATCGGCTGGTGAGTGGCTCGATGCCGCGATGAGCGAGGCGAGCTACGCCGCGGATGTCCCGACGAGGCGGCTGCTGTCGCTGACCGCATCGGCCTTCGTGGTGTTGGCGGCGGAGCCGACGTACCTGTTGATCGACACCGCCGTCGTCGGGCATCTCGGCACCCGGCAACTGGCGGCGCTCGGCATCGCCGTCGCCGTCGTCGGTCTGCTGCTGGTGATCGGTGACTTCGTCGAGTACGGCACCACCGGGCGCGTCGCGCGGGCATACGGCGCCGGCCGGTTGGACCTGGCGCGGTCGGAAGGCGTGCAGGCGTCGTGGCTCGGCCTGGCCACCGGCGTCGTGCTCGCGGGCGCGGGCGAGCTGTTCGCCTCGCCACTCGCCCATGTGCTGGCCGGCGATCGCGGCGCCGTGAGCGCGGCCGCGGTCGAGTGGTTGCGGATCGGTTTGGCCGGCTTGCCGGGCGTGTTGTTGGTGCTGGCCGGCAACGGCTGGATGCGCGGGCTGCAACGCACCCGCCAGCCGGTAGTCATCGTGTTGGCGGCCAACGTCGTCTCCGCCGTGCTGTGCCCGCTGCTGGTCTACGCCGCCGGGCTCGGGTTGCGCGGATCAGCGGTCGCCAACCTTGCCGGCCAGGCGGTCGGCGCCGTCCTGTTCCTGGCCGCCCTCGAGGGCCCGAAGCGGGTGGTCTGGCCGACCATCCGCGCGCAGCTGGCGGTCGGTCGCGACCTGGTGATCCGCAACGTCGGCTTCCAGGCGTCCTTCCTGACCGCGGCCGCGGTGGCTGCCCGGATGGGCGCCGCGCAGCTGGCGGCGCACCAGGTCGGCATGCAGCTCGACGAGTTCAGCGCGCTGCTGCTCGACTCGGTCGCGATCGCGGCGCAGTCGTTGGTCGGCGCCGCATTGGGCAGCGGCGACGCCGGCGCGGCGCGAACCGTGACCTGGCAGATCGCGCGGTGGGGCGGCTGGGCCGGTGTCGCGTTCGCGGCGGGGTACGCCGCGCTGTGGTGGCCGATCCCGCAGGTCTTCAGCTCGGCGCCACCGGTGGTTCATCAGATGCACGTCATGTGGCCGTGGTTCTGCGTGCTCTGGCTGCCGGCAGGCGTGCTGTTCGCGCTCGACGGCGTGCTGATCGGCGCGGGTGACGTGCGGTTCATGGCGGTGCTGACGTTGATCGCCGGGCTCGGTGCGTTCGTGCCGATCGACGTGCTGGCGCTGCATTTCGAGTGGGGCCTCGGCGGCGTGTGGGCCGGGCTGCTCGGCTTCTACGTCGTGCGGCTGATCGGCATGCTGATCCGCGCCCGCGGCACCCGATGGCAAGTGCTCGGCGCTGCCAGCAGTCGCTAGTCGACGTGCATCTCGCCGAGCTCGGACCAGTCCGCCTGGTCGATCGTGACGCTCACGATCTTCGGCGTTGCGGCGAGGTGAGCCGGAAGGTCGGCCTGGGCCTGCCGGAAGTGGTCGGACTGGACGTGCGCGGCGCCGGCGTCGCCATCGACGAACGCCT
Source organism: Mycobacteriales bacterium (assembly GCA_035550315.1). Lineage (GTDB taxonomy): Bacteria > Actinomycetota > Actinomycetes > JAFAQI01 > JAFAQI01 > DASZPL01. Next base: position 5,725 of record DASZPL010000095.1, read on the forward strand.
CGACGAGCACGTATTCGTTCGGATCGTCGAGACTGCGCGACCAGTCGAACCACAGGCAGCCGGGCTCGGCCCGGGTCGCCGCGGTGAAACCTCGGGTGATGTCCGCCCAGGCGTTCGCGTCCTCGGGTCGCACCTGGAACTTCGCGGTGATGAAGATCATGTCGCTCCTGATGAGTCGTGCGGTGCGAGGCAGCCGGTCGCCGCAGTCAGTTGTCGACGCGATGCAGTGGCCATTCGCCGGGGACGCCCTTCAACGTATGGGTGCCGGCCGCGGACACCACAAGGTCCGACCCGGCGGCGTGCAGCTTCACGACTTCGGTGACGAACACCTCGCCCGACCCGGCGGTGTCGCACACCCGCTTCGCGATGCTGACCGGCAGCCCGACCACGTCGTCGTCGCGGACTTCGACTTCGCCGGTGTGGACGCCGGCCCGGACCGCGAGCCCCGCCGCGGCCGCGGCCTTGACGATGTCGGTCGCCGCCCGCACCGCGCGGGTGGTGGCATCGAAGGTGGCGAGGAAGCCGTCGCCCAGCGTCTTCACCTCGTGGCCACGGTAGCGCTGCAGGATCGCCCGCACCGCGGCGTCGTGCTCGCTGGTCAAGGCGCCCCAACGCCGGTGACCGAGCTGGGCGGACTGCTCGGTCGACGCGACGATGTCCGTGAACAGGATGGTGCTGGTGATGACGTTGCCTTCCGGCGCCTGGTGCCCGCCGGTCAGGAACTCCTCGATCTCATCGGCGAGTGCATCGACGTCGCCGACGAAGAAGAGGTGGTCATCGCCCGGCAACTCGACGTACGTCGCGTCCGGAATGTGGTCGGCGAGGTAGCGCGCCGCCTCGGTCCGGACGAACCGGTCGCCCGTCCGGTGCAGCACCAACGTCGGGACCTTGATGCCCGGAAGCGCCGCGCGTTCGTCGACCAGCACGGCCCGCCGCAAGGTTCGGGCATGCTCGTCCGGCGACTGCCCGAGCCGCTCGATCCGCGCCCAGCGCTCCCGAAACAAGGTGTCCGACACCCGGCTCGGCGCCGTCATGGCCAACGCGCCGCCAGTGCCCCACATCTCGCCGGCCGTGTCACAAAACCGATCGAGGAACGACTCCGGCAGCCCGACCGGATAGTCGGCGCGCTGGACGTAATGCGCGAACCCATCAATCACGATGAGCGACGCCACGCGGTCGGGAAACCCATGCGCGTACCGGAGCGCCCAGCAGCCGCCGACGCCGTGGCCCACGAGCGTGGGCCGTTCCAACTCGAAGGCCTCGATGACGGCGGTCAGGTCTCGGTCGAAGATCGTCGGATCGTCGTAGCAGTCGTTCAGGTCGCCGCCCGAGGCGCCAACCCCGCGCGGGGTCAGCCAGATGGTTCGACTGCAGCTCGCCAGCCGGCGTGTGAGCCGCGCGAAGCCCGGCTCGTCCTTGACCAGGTCGATCGGCCACGGACCGTACGCCGAGAAGACGACGTCGAGCGGCCCGCTGCCGGTGACGTAGCACGCCAGCCGCACGCCGTCATACGCCTGCACGAACCGCGTGCTCGCCTCGACCTCCACCGGCACAGTCTCGCGTGCCGACCGACCGGCCGGAGGCCAAAACGCCGAGCGGCGCCCGTTAGGTCAGGTCGAACCGGTCGAGGTTCATCACCTTGTCCCAGGCGGCGACGAAGTCGTGCACGAACTTCTCCTGCGCGTCGTCGGCGCCGTACACCTCGGCGACCGCCCGCAGCTGCGAGTTCGCACCGAAGACCAGGTCGACCGCGGTGGCGGTCCACTTCAGCTCGCCACTGGCCCGGTCGCGGCCCTCGTAGACGTTCTCCTCCGACCCGACCTTCCACTCGGTGGACATGTCGAGCAGGTTCGCGAAGAAGTCGTTGGTGAGGACGCCGGGCCGGTCGGTGAAGACGCCGAGTGGCGACTGCCGGTAGTTGGCGTTGAGCGCCCGCATCCCGCCGACCAGGACCGTCATCTCCGGGGCGGTCAGGTTCAACAGCACTGCTCGGTCGAGCAGCAGCGTCTCCGGTGCGAGCTTCTCGCCGGGCCGCAGGTAGTTGCGGAACCCGTCCGCCTTCGGCTCGAGTACGGCGAACGAGTCGGCGTCGGTCTGCTCCTGCGATGCGTCGGTGCGACCCGGCGCGAACGGCACCGTCACGTCGACGCCAGCGCTCTTCGCCGCCTGCTCGACCGCGGCGCAGCCACCGAGCACGATCACGTCGGCCAGCGAGACCCGCTTGCCGCCGGACAGTGATGCGTTGAAGTCCTGCTGCACCTGCTCGAGCGTCTGCAGCGCCTTGGCCAGCTCGGGCGGGTCGTTGACCTCCCAGTCGCGTTGCGGTGCCAGCCGGATCCGGGCGCCGTTGGCGCCGCCCCGCTTGTCCGTGCCGCGGAAGCTCGCCGCCGCGGCCCAGGCGGTGGTGACCAGCTGGGACACGGAAAGGCCCGAGCCCAGCAGCTTCTCCTTGAGCGCGGCGATGTCCTTGCTGTCGATCAACTCGTGGTCGACGTCCGGCACCGGATCCTGCCAGAGCTGCGGTTCGGGGACCCACGGGCCGAGATAACGCGAGACCGGGCCCATGTCGCGGTGCAGCAGCTTGTACCAAGCCTTGGCGAACGCGAGCGCGAGCTCGTCGGGGTGCTCCAGGAAGCGCCGGGCGATCGGCTCGTAGATCGGGTCCATCCGCAGGGCGAGATCCGTCGTGAGCATGGTCGGCGCGTGCCGCTTCGCCGGGTCGAACGGATCGGGGACGGCGTCGGCGGCGGCGCCGGCCTTCGGCTTCCACTGCTTGGCGCCGGCCGGACTCTCACACAGTTCCCACTCGTAGGCGAACAGCGTCTCGAGGAAGCTGTTGTCCCACTGCGTCGGAGTCGGGGTCCAGGCGCCCTCGAGCCCACTGGTGATCGCGTCCGCGCCGACGCCGGTGCCGTAGGTGTTCTTCCAGCCGAGCAGCTGCTGCTCGATCGGCGCGCCCTCCGGCTCGGGGCCGACGTAGTCGGCCGATGCCGCGCCATGGGTCTTGCCGAAGGTGTGGCCACCGACGATCAGCGCCAGCGTCTCCTCGTCGTTCATCGCCATCCGGGCGAACGTCTCGCGGATGTCGCGGGCGGCCGCGAGCGGGTCCGGATTGCCGTTCGGGCCCTCGGGGTTCACATAGATCAGGCCCATCTGTACGGCGCCGAACGGCTCCGCCAGCTCCCGGTCGCCGCTGTAGCGCTCGTCGCCGAGCCACGTGTCCTCCGGGCCCCAGAAGATCTCGTCCGGCTCCCAGACGTCCTCCCGCCCGAAGCCGAAGCCGAACGTCTTGAATCCCATCGACTCGAGCGCCACGTTGCCGGTGAAGACGATGAGGTCGCCCCAGGAGATCTTGCGCCCGTACTTTTGCTTCACCGGCCAGAGCAGGCGGCGTGCCTTGTCGAGGCTGGCGTTGTCGGGCCAGCTGTTCAGCGGTGCGAACCGCTGCGCGCCGGAGCCGCCGCCGCCTCGGCCGTCGTGGATCCGGTAGGTGCCGGCGGCATGCCACGACATCCGGATGAACAGCGGGCCGTAATGGCCGTAGTCGGCCGGCCACCAGTCCTGCGAGTTGGTCATCACCTCGATGACGTCACGGCGCAACGCCTCGAGGTCGAGCCGCTTGAACTCCTCGGCGTAGTTGTAGTCCTCGCCCATCGGGTTGGATCGGGGCGAGTGCTGATGGAGCACCTGCAAGTTCAGCTGATTCGGCCACCAGTCCCGATTGGACATCGGCCGACGTGCCTTCGGAGAGGGCGATGGGATTGCAGGGTTTTCGCTTTCGCTGCCGTGCTCAGGCACTTCGATCCCTCTCTTCTTCTCGGATTGTTGCGGCGTCATCGTGCGTTCTCATTCCGCGGGTGGCGGGCCGCCGCTGGCAGGCCCGGCAGCGACCGCGGAATTGCAGGTCGTACTCCTTGAGGTCGTACCCGGTCCGCGCGGCGAGCTGGGCGACCAGGTCGGCGGGCAGTGCCGCGTCGACGTCCATCGCCGCGCCGCACTCGGTGCAGACGACGTGGTCGTGTCGATGCACCTTGGCGTCGTACCTCGCGCTCGCACCCTCGCCCAGGGACAGCATCCGCGCCTGCCCATCGGCGACCAGCAGGCCGAGCGTGCGGTAGACGGTGGCCGGCCCGATGCCGGGCCGGTGCTGCCGGACCCGCTCGAAGACCTGCGCGGCGGTGGGGTGATCGTGGGCAGCGACGAGTACGTCGAGAACTGCCCGACGCTGCGGCGTGAGTCGAATCACCAACACCAACCTGTCTGGAATGAGACTCGATCTCATTCGAGCATGGCCGGCCGCGATCGGCAAGACCTCGCGGCCGCCGATTTACCCGACGCGCGGCCGCGCCAGGTTGTCGGCGAGATAGGTGCACACCGCGTCGACGTCGACGACGTCGGCGTACTTCTCCTGCAGGTCGAACAGCGCCGCGTCGTGCGGCCCTTGAGCGCGGTCGCCGACGCACTCCCGCGGGACCACCGGCAGGAAGCCGCACTGGATGGCGTCGACCACCGACGCTCGGACGCAGCCGCTCGTCGTCGCGCCACACACGATCAGCGTGTCGACGCCGAGTGCCGTGAGCGCGGCCGCGACGTGGGTGCCGTGGAAGGCGGATGCGGCCACCTTGCTCACCACCAGGTCGGAGTCCGCCCGAGGCAGCCGCGGGTCGAGCTCGACCGCGGCGCTGCCGCGTTCCAGGCTGGCGAGGCCCGGCGCCTTGCGGAGCCAGGCCAGCGAGCCGGCCTCCGCCCGGCTGAACTCCAAGATCGTGTAGACCACCGGGATCCCGCCGTCGTGCGCGAGGTCAACGAGCTCCGCGGTGTGGCCCACGACCTCGGTCAGGTCGGCGCCGGTCGCGAACGCGGGATCGGTGAACCCGCGCGTCAGGTCGACGACGAGCAGCGCCGGCGTCGAACCCCAGCCGAGCGTCGCGCCAAACCCGGCGCCGTCGTAGATCTCACGGACGGAGCGTTCGGCCCGATCGGGCACCGGCTACCCCCAGCGCTCGTCGAGGCTGACCGCGTCGTCCGCCAGGAACTTCTCCCGGCAGTACGGGCACTCGAGCGGAATGCCGGCATGCCGGATGCCGTAGTCGACCGGGAAGCGCTTCCCGCACTTGCAGGTCGCCCAGAAGACTCGCTCCACCTCACGCCTCCCGCAGGTAGTCGGCCAGGCTGATCCGCGCCATCGCATCCGCGGGCACGCGGTTCATGTCCGGGATCGCCCGGTCCATCGGTCGGGTGGCGTCGATCACCACCTTGTCCGAGTGCATCTCGGTGGTGAAGATCTTCGGGATGTTGTGGACCATGTCGACGTCGCGCGACGGATCGACGTTGACCAGCGTGGCCCAGATGACGTCGGACTCGTTGAACACGTCGATCACGTGGTCGACCACGACCACCGCCGAGAACGTCCATGACTCGAGCAGTGCCGCCAGCGCCACCGACTTGGCCTGGCCCTCGCTTCGCTTGTTGATCGAGATGTAGCAGAGCAGCCGGCCGCATCCCGAGTAAGGCAGGTGCACGGCGTGGATCAGGTCACCGAACCGCCGCCGCAGGCTGTTGTAAATGGTGCCTTCCTTCGGGATCTGCCCGGCGGTGAAGTGGTCGTGGTGGCCGGCGAAGATGTCTTGCATGTAGGCGTCGCGGCGCTGCGTGATCGCCGTGATGTTCATGACCGGGCGCAGCGTCTGCGCTTGGTACTGCCGGGTGATGTCGCCGAATGGGTCGGCGATCATCCGCACGCCGGGCGGGACCTCGCCTTCGATGAGGATCTCGGCGTCGGCCGGCACCATGAAGTCCTCGCCCCAGGTCTCTGACGGGACCAGCCGCAGTGGCTCGCCGAGGAAGCCGCCGATCGTCTCGTAGTCGTCGGACTCGTACGGCGTCAGCCCCATGGTGCCGAGGTAGAACGCCGGGTGGTGGCCGAGGATCGCCACGATCGGCATCGGCAGGTTGTGCTCTTCGTAGTACGCCAGCGCACGCAGGCTGTCCGGGCTGTGAATCGTGACCCGCAGCCGCTGCGGGTCTTCGAAGTCGTAGAACGCCTTGATGAACGACGCGTTGTAGGAGCCGCTCACCGGGTCTTTGACCGCCAGCGTCATGGTGAGGCACGGGCCGTAGTCGCCCTCGGAGTGCGTCACGATCGGCAGGAACCGGGTGTCGATGTCGTCGCCCCGCTTGATGATCTCCTTCACCGGAGCTTCGCTTGCGCTGACGACGACCGGCGGCCGGGCGTCGTGCCCGAGCTTCGAGTACCCGAGGCTCAGCGGCAGGCCGGCGTCGTCCGGGTCGAGGCCGAGTGCCACCGCGCACCGCTCGCGAGTGGCGAACACGTTCATCACCAGCGGGATGCCGGCGTCCTCGCCGTACAAATTCATCGGGTGTTCGAAGACCGCGAGGGGCCGCTGACCGCGCTTGTTCAACAGCTCGAGGATCGCGGTGGCGTCGAAGTCGGCCGGGTTGACCGGCTTGTCGATGTGCACCATCAGGTCGGGATGGTGCACCTGCAGGTCCTTCAAGAACGAGTGCAGGTCCTTGGCCACGGACTACCTCCTCGGTGCGAGTGGCGGCACGGCGTGGATCCGCGGCTCGCCCCAACGTTGAGTCAGCGCGGCGTCAATGCCGAACTGGTCGAGAACGCGCGCCACGACGTGGTCGACGACCTCGGTGATCGCGCTCGGCTTGTTGTAGAACGCCGGGACCGGCGGTACGACGGTCACGCCCAGCTCACTGAGGGTGAGCAGGTGCCGCAGGTGCAGCGTGCTGAACGGCGTCTCCCGCGGCACGATCACGCACCGCCGGCGTTCCTTCATCGCCACGTCGAAGGCCCGCGCGACCAGGTTGTCGGCGAGGCCGTTGGCGAGCACGGCGAGCGTGTGCATGCTGCACGGCGCGACCACCATGCCGTCGGTGGTGAACGACCCGCTGGAGATCCGGGCGGCTTGGTTGTCCGGTTGATAGGAGTGCGTCGCCAGCGCACGGACCTGGTCGAGGGAGTAGTCGGTCTCGATCCGCAGCGTGCGCTCGGCCCACTCGGTGGCGACGAAATGGGTCTCGACGTCCAGGTCGCGCAGCACCTCGAGCAGGCGGACACCGATGATCGACCCGGACGCGCCGGTCATGGCGACGACGAGCCGTTTCGGGCGCTCGCCGGTTGCTGCTGTCACGTCGTCAGTCCTTCACTCAGGTCGTGGTCGTCGCGACCAGGTCCTTCTCGGTCGGCCAGCCGAGCGGTGGTCCGATGAAGCTTTCGGCGAAGCTGCGGGCGTAGGTCGCCGAGTGCTTCAGCTGCCACAACCGCGACTGCTGCAGCTTCTGCCGGAACGCCGATCCCGGCTGCGCCGGGTCGTAGGTGTGGATCATGTCGATCAGGTAGCGGCTGAAGTCCTGGGCCTTCCAGATGTCCGGGATCCGCCGCTCGGAGTATTGCGTCAGCACCGACTCGTCGCCGCCCGATTCGTCGAACGCGGCGAGTGCCTTGTCGAGCTCGGCCGCGTCGGCGATCGCAAGGTTCATGCCCTTGCCACCCGACGGCGTGATGATGTGCGCGGCGTCGCCGACGAGGAACACCCGGCCGTACTGCATCGGCTCGTGGACGTGGCTCTCCATCTCGAGCATGTTCTTGCTGACCACCGGGCCCTCGTTGAGCACCCAGCCCGGCCACTCGAATCGCGCCCGCAGCTCCTCCCAGATCCGGTCGTCCGGCCAGTCGTCCACAGTGTCGCCGAACGGGACCTGCATGTGAAACCGCGTGATGGTGGACGAGCGGAGCAGGTGGCCGGCGAAGCCACGCGGGTGCTGGGCGTAGATCGTCCAGTGCGCCGACGGCGGCGTCTGGGCGAGCAGGGTCAGCCACCGGAACTCGTGTTGCATCGCGATCTTGGTGAGCACGCCGTCCGGCACACACGGCCGGACCACGCCGTGCTGGCCGTCGCAGCCGGCGACGAAATCGGCGGCGACGGTCAGCCCGCTCTCGGTCGTCACGACCGGCTGGTCGGTCAGCGACGTGACGCCCACGGCGCGCTCGCCGAAGTGGATCTTGCCGCCGGCCTTCTCGAACGCCTCGATGAGGTCGGCGACCAGCTCCTGCTGCGGGTAGACGAACTGCGGCGTGTTGTCGTACAGCGCGGAGTAGTCGATGTAGAAGCTGTCGCCGCCGCTGCGGAACTCGCAGCCGTCGTGCCGCTTGCCCTCGGCGTGCAACCGCGCTCCGAGGCCGAGCTCGTCGATCAGCGCAACGGTGCGGTGCTCGAGCATCCCCGCGCGCATTCGTCCGAGGATCTGCTCCCGCTCGAACTTGTCCATGATCACGCAGTCGACGCCGCGTCGCTGCAGCAAGATCGCTAGCATCAGCCCGGCCGGACCGGCCCCGACGATGGCGACCCGTGTCCGGATGTCGCTAGCCACTGTTTTCTCTTCCCCTCTCGAATGCCGGTCGGTGCAGGTGGTCGCGAATTCGACTCACCGCACGATCTGGCCGGACTTCACGACCTCCCGGTCGTCCAGGTACAAGCTGCAGTCGCGCATCGGGATGTCGAGGTGGCAGTTGGTGTCGTTCGGCCCGCCGAGCTCGCTGTTCGGCCCGATCGAAAACATCACGTTGCCGCGGAACGACCGCAACTCCATCCCGATGCCGCCGGGGAACTGCGTGAGCCCGTGCCAGTGCGCGCGCGGGTCCAAGCCCCAGCCGACGTGCGACATGCCGAAGCCGCGGGGGTCGTCGAACGACCGCATGTACGACGCCACCAGGTCGGCGTCGAGGCCGCCGCGAATGTCGACGATGAATCCGTTCTCGATGGTCAGCTCGATCGGCGTGGTCGCGTAGCTGTTGAACGGCAACAGCACATCGCCCGGCGCGATCACGATCTTCCCGTCGACGCCGTCGTCGCGGCCGCCGGTGAAGACGAAGGCCGCGGGCCAGTGGTCCCACCTGCCCGGCTCGTCGGCGTACCCGTACTCCGGGATGGTCGGGTAGGCGCCCAGTTGGTAGGTGACGTCGGTGCCCGCGTCGTTGGTGAACCGCAGCACCGACGCGGCCTCCAGTTGCGCCTTCGCGGCCAGCACTTCCTCGCGCAGCTGCGGCGTCGGGAACAGCCGGGCGAGCAACTCGATCGGCTCGATCGCCAGCGCGATCCGGGTCCCGGCCGCCTGGATCGCCAGCTGCTCTTTGCTGAACAGCATGAACATGAGGTCGATCACGATGTCGGCCTGTTTCGCCGCCTCGATGACGTCGGGCAGGTCGGCGAGGCCGGTCGCCCCGACCGCCCACGCGCCGGTGGCGGGCGGCTCGGGTACTCGGACGTGGTAGGCCTTGGCGCCGAGGCGCCGGGCGGCGATCAGGAAGGCGTCGGCGTAGTTCAGCCGGTCGCTGCCTTGCGACAGCACGCAGAGGGTCTCGCCCTCGTGGACCGCACACAGCTTGAGGTATTCGGTACACAGGTCAGAAAACGCCGCGACGTCGCTCATTGCGAGCCTCCTTCCGCGAGCCAGCCGACGATCTGGCGGAATGCGCTGAAGAACCCGTCGTAGTTATCCCACGGCACCATGTGTCCGGCGTCCGGAACGGTGACGATCGGCAGCGTGGGAGCAAGGTCGCGCAGCCGGTGCTCGTCGGCGTCGCCGACCATCGGACTGTCGCCGCCGCAGATCAGGGCGCACGGCGGCGTCAACCGGATCCAGTCGTCCTCGAACTCGTCGGTCTCGAAGCCGGCGTAGGTCTCCCGCACGGCCTGGTCGTCGCAACTCGGCAGCTCCGCGATCCGCAGCTCGAGCTCGCGGGTCGGCCAGCGCGGGTAGTAGCCGCGCACCTGGTCGACCGTGGTGCCCGCCTTCGCCTCGGCGAGCTGCGCGGCGAAGCTGGACCACGG
>DASZPL010000096.1:0-21442 GCA_035550315.1 Mycobacteriales bacterium
TTGACGTTGAGATGCGCGGGTTTGGCGACTAGGGGGCGGCTGGGGCGGCGGAGAGGGAGTCGGCGACTAGGGGGCGGCGGAGAGGGAGTTGGCGGCGGCGACGACTGCGTCGGCGTGCAGCTTGCCGGGGGAGCGGGTCATCCGGTCGATCGGCCCGGACACCGACACCGCGGCAACCACGTGCCCGCCGCTGCCGAACACCGGCGCCGACACGGACGCGACGCCGGCCTCTCGTTCGGCGACGCTGGCGGCCCAACCGCGTCGACGTACGGCCGCGAGTGTCGACGCCGAGAACCTGGCCTGCCGCAACAGCTCCGCGACCGCCGCGGGCCGCTCCCATGCGAGCAGCACCTGCGCCGCCGAGCCCGCCGTCAACGGCAGCTCCGCCCCGATCGGCACGGTGTCGCGCAGCCCGCTGCCGCGATCCGCAGCGGCGACGCAGCGACGCATCGAGGCGACGCGTCGATAGAGCTGCGTGCTCTCGTGCGTCTGCGCGCGCAGCCGCTCCAGCACCGGCGCGGCGGCAGCGAGCAGCGGATCGGCGGCGGCATCGGCCGCCAGCTCCGACACCCGCGGGCCGATCGCGAACCGGCCGTCGGGCCCGCGTTCGACGTACCGGTGTGCCTCCAACGCAACCGCCAGCCGGTACGCCGTCGGCCGCGAGAGCGTGGTCCGCTCGACCAGCTCGGCGAGCGATGCCGGGCCGGCGGCCAATGCGTCGAGCACGAGAAAGGCCTTGTCTAAGACGCCCACGCTGCTACGCTGTGTCACATAGCAATACTGCCGTCTCAAATGATGAGACGCAAGTACTGACGAGCAGCGGAGGTGGCGGCGATGGGCCGGACGTTGGCGGAGAAGGTCTGGGACGCGCACGTGGTGCGCCGGGCCGACGGCGAGCCCGACCTGCTCTTCATCGACCTGCATCTCGTCCACGAGGTGACCAGCCCGCAGGCGTTCGACGGGCTTCGCGCAGCCGGCCGCCCGGTGCGCCGGCCCGACCTGACCATCGCGACCGAGGACCACAACGTCCCGACGACGACCGGTCCGATCGTCGACCCGATCAGCCTGGCGCAGGTCGAGGCGCTGCGGCGCAACTGCGAGGAGTTCGGTGTCCGGCTGCATCCGATGGGTGACGTCGGCCAGGGCATCGTCCACGTCATCGGCCCGCAGCTCGGACTGACCCAGCCGGGCATGACCGTGGTCTGCGGCGACAGCCACACCAGCACGCATGGCGCGTTCGGCGCGCTGGCGGTCGGGATCGGCACCAGCGAGGTCGAGCATGTCCTCGCGACTCAGACGCTGCCGCTGCAACGCCCGAAGACGATGGCGGTCAACGTCGACGGCGCGCTGCCGGAGGGCGTCACCGCCAAGGATCTGATCCTCGCGATCATCAGCCAGATCGGCACCGGCGGCGGCCAGGGCCACGTCATCGAATACCGCGGCGACGCGGTGCGCGCCCTGTCGATGGAGGGCCGCATGACGGTCTGCAACATGTCGATCGAGGCCGGCGCGCGCGCCGGGATGGTCGCGCCGGACTACACCACCTTCGGCTACCTGGACGGCCGGCCGCACGCCCCGAAGGGCGAGCAGTGGGACGCCGCGGTGGCGTACTGGAAGTCGCTGTCGACGGATCCGGACGCCGCCTTCGACAAGTCGGTCACGATCGACGCCACTGGCGTCACGCCGTGGGTGACCTGGGGCACCAACCCCGGCCAAGGCGCCGCGCTGTCGGACGTCATTCCCGAGCCGCGGGACGCCTCCGACGAGCGCGCCCTCGCCTATATGGACCTGCGGCCAGGTACGCCGCTGCGCGACGTTGCGATCGACGCCGTGTTCATCGGCTCATGCACCAACGGCCGACTGGAAGACCTGCGCGCGGCAGCCGAGGTCATCCGCGGCCGTCACGTCGCCACCGGCGTGCGGGTGCTCGTCGTACCGGGATCCACCGCGGTCAAGCAGCAGGCCGAGGCCGAAGGACTGCACGAGGTCTTCGCGGCGGCCGGCGCGGAGTGGCGCGGGGCCGGATGCTCGATGTGCCTGGGCATGAACCCGGACAAGCTCTCGCCGGGGCAGCGCGGCGCGTCGACGTCGAACCGAAACTTCGAGGGCCGGCAGGGACCCGGCGCCCGGACGCATCTGGTGTCCCCGTCGGTCGCCGCCGCGACCGCGGTCGCGGGCCGACTGGCCGCGCCGGCAGATCTGTAACCGAGGAGGCAGGCGAGATGGAGAAGTTCACTACTCACACCGGTCGCGGGCTGCCGTTGCGTCGCAGCAACGTCGACACCGACCAGATCATCCCGGCCGAGTTCCTCAAGCGTGTCAGCCGGACCGGCTTCGACGACGCGTTGTTCGCGTCGTGGCGCAAGGATCCCGACTTCGTGCTCAACGACCCGCGGTACGCCGACGCCAGCGTGCTGCTGGCCGGCGCCGACTTCGGCACCGGCTCGTCGCGCGAGCACGCCGTCTGGGCGTTGCAGGACTACGGATTTCGCGCCGTCATCTCGTCGCGGTTCGCCGACATTTTCCGCGGCAACGCCTACAAGGGCGGCCTGCTGCCGGTGCAACTCCCGGGAGATGTCGTCGACGCGCTGCAGGACGCCGTCGAGGCGGATCCGGCGACGCCGATCACCGTCGACTTGGTGGAGCGTCGGGTCGAATCCGTTGGTATTACAGCGAATTTCGACATCGACGACTACACCAGATGGCGGCTGCTGGAGGGGCTCGACGACATCGGCCTGACCCTCACCCATGCCGACGACATCGCCGCATTCGAGGCAAAACGTGCGGCGTGGCTGCCGGTGACGACCTGACGAACTGACCGCGGCGCTAGAAGATAAACTCCCCAGAACCGTTGTGTAGAGCGGGTTTTCCCTTTAGCGTTCCGCGTCAGTCGAGGGCGGTCCTCGACACGGACTCCGGAGGTTTGCACGTGAACAGGACCGATCTGGTCGACGCTATTCGCGACCGACTCGGCACCGATCGCCGGCACGCAGAGCGCGCCGTCGACGCCGTCATTGACACCATCACCCGGGCGGTGGCTGCGGGGGAGCGGGTTGCGATCACCGGCTTCGGTGTCTTCGAGAAGGTCGACCGGGCGGCACGCACCGGCCGCAACCCGCGCACCGGTGAGACCGTCAAGGTCCGCAAGACGTCGGTGCCGAAGTTCCGTCCCGGCACGCAGTTCAAGGGCGTGGTCAGCGGCGCCGTCAAGCTCGGCAAGGTGACCGACGCGGCGACCAAGGCGGCGGCGAAGTCCTCGGCCGCGACGGCGCGCAGCGCCGCGAAGACCGCCAGCGCCGGCCCGCGCAAGGCCGCGACGGCCGCGCGCAAGGCGGCCACCAAGGCGGCGCGCCCGCCGGCAAAGAAGACCGCCAAGAAGACCGCGAAGCGCTAACAGCTTCGGTTGTGAAGGGCTAGCCACGCTCCGCTGCGGCTAGCCCTTCACAAACTCTGGCGGTCGCCGGGCCGACGCCGAGTTGCGTGGCGGCGGCCAGCGCGTCCACGGTGTCGACGTCCAGCCGCACGGTCGCGCCGGCGCTCGCCGTCAAGTCGGCGGCCCCGGCGCGCAGGTGTGCCGCGAACGATCCGGCACCGAACGCCGGCACGAACGCCTCGCGTCGGCGCGCCGTCAACAACGTCGTCCCCGCGCCGGCGCGATCGGCGACTGCCGCAACGTCGTGCGCTTCGGCCGCCGCCAGCACCTCGTCGAGCTCGTCGGGTCGCAGCGCCGGCAGGTCCGAGGCCAGCGCGCCGACGTGGTCCTGGCCCGCCGACGCAACGCCATGCGAGAGCGCGGGATTGAGGCCGGCGTCGGGGACATCCGCGACGACGCGAGCGCCCAGCTCGCTCAGCGCCTGCGCCGCCCGCTCGTCGTCCGTCACGGCGATCACCTCCTCGGCTCTGCCGCAGCGGAGCGCGGCGGCGACCGTGTCCAGCGCCATCGCCAGCGCGACTTCGGCCCGCAGTTGCGGTGCGAGCGCGAGCCGCGACTTTGCCAGATGCAGTCGCTTGACCGGTACGACGAGGGACCAGCGCGCAAACGCGATGTGTTCGTCGGCGGTCACGTCTGGCATCCTCGCAAGTCGACGGTTGCGACGATGTGGGGCAGTCCCCGGAGGTGACGAGTGCGCTACGGGCGACTCGGGTTCTGGTACCGGCTGGTCGTCGTCGTACTCAAGCCATTGCTGCGCTTGACGACCCGACGCGACTGGCAGGGCGGCGACCAGATCCCGAAGACCGGCGGCGTCATCGTCGTCGCGAACCACGTCAGCTACGTCGACCCGTTGACCATCGGCCTGTTCGTGCTCGAGAGCGGCCGCACCCCTCGGTTCCTCGCCAAGTCGAGCCTGTTCGAAAAGCCGTTCCTGAAGTGGGTCTTCTACGGCGCCGAGCAGATCCCCGTCTACCGCGGCACCGCCGACGCGTCCAAGGCGTTGTCGGCCGCCGTGGACGCGCTGAAGGCGGGCGAGTGCGTGCTGATCTACCCCGAGGGCAGCGCCACCCGCGACCCGGACTGTTGGCCGATGAAGGCGCGCACCGGCGTCGCGCGGCTGGCGTTGCTGTCGGGCGCGCCGGTCGTGCCGATCGCGCAGTGGGGGCCGCAGAACCTCTGGCGCTACAAGGCAAAGCTCCCGAAACCCTTTCCACCCAAGCGCGTGCAGGTCCTCGCCGGTCCGCCGATCGACCTGTCGGAGTACGCCGGAAAGCCGCTGGACGCCGACGTGCTGCGAGAGGTAACCAACGTCGTCATGGGGCGGGTCACTGAGTTGCTGGTGAAGCTGCGCGGCGGCCAGCCGCCCGCGGAGCCGTTCGACCCACGAGCGGAGTCGGTCGATGGATAAGGCGGCGGTGCTCGGCGCCGGCTCCTGGGGCACGGCGTTCGCGCAGGTGCTGGTCGACGCCGGGACCGAGACCGTGCTCTGGGCACGGCGCGAGGAGCTGGCCGAGGCGATCTGTCGGCAGCACGAGAACGTCGACTATCTCCCCGGCGTCCGGCTGCCACCGATGCTGCGCGCGACCACCGATCCCGGCGAAGCGCTCGCGAACGCCGACGTCGTCGTGCTCGCGGTCCCGTCGCAGACGCTGCGCGACAACCTGACCAAAGTCGCCGACCTGATCGCGCCGAACGCCGTGCTGGTCAGCCTGATGAAGGGCGTCGAGCTCGGGACCGACAAGCGGATGAGCGAGGTCATCCGCGAGGTGCTCGACGTGCCGGAAGAGCGGGTCGCCGTGGTCTCCGGCCCGAACCTGGCGAAGGAGATCGCCGCCCGCGAGCCGGCCGCCGCCGTCGTCGCCTGCACCGACCTCGACGTCGCCGGCCGGGTGCAGGCCAGCTGCCACGCCGGTTACTTCCGGCCGTATCGCAACCACGACGTTGTCGGGTGCGAATTCGGCGGCGCGGTGAAGAACGTGATCGCGCTCGCGGTGGGCATGGCGGCGGGCCTCGGCTTCGGTGACAACGCCCGCGCCTCGCTGATCACCCGCGGCTTGGCCGAGACCGCGCGCATCGGCGTCGCGATGGGCGCCGAGCCGATGACCTTCGCCGGCCTCGCCGGCATGGGCGACCTGGTCGCCACCTGCACGTCGCCGCTGTCCCGCAACCGCACCTTCGGCGAGTTCCTCGGTCGCGGCATGACGGTCGACGAGGTCGTCGCGAAGGTCAACCAGACGACCGAGGGCGTCAAGTCGTCGCAGTCGATCTTCGACATCGCGGAACGTCACGGCGTCGCGGCGCCGATCACCGAGCACGTCGTCAAAGTCGTCACCGATGGCATGACGGTGCCCGAGATGATGGTGTCGCTGCTCTCGCGCGACCCGAAGCACGAGCACGACGCGGACGTCTGACCTCGTGGCCGACTACCCCGCCAACCTGCCGGTCGTCGAGCCGCAGCACGACGGGCGCGGCGAGGGCACCCGCGCGGTGCATGCGCCTCGCCCGGACCACCGCGAGGTCCGGCCGATGGGCCTGCCGACCTACCGCACCTCGGCGTACCGGTTCGACAGCTCGCGCGACTACGCCGACGTGCTCGGCGACCGGCGAGCCGGTTACAGCTACAGCCGGATCGACAACCCGACGGCCGACGCGTTCGCGCTGGGTGTCGCATCGCTCGAGGCGGTCGGCTGCGACCGGCCGATCGCGGCGCAAGCGTTCGCGTCCGGCATGGCCGCGATCTCCTGCGTGTTCCTCGCCCTGGGCCGCGCCGGCGGCCATGTCGTCGCGCCGGCGGCGGCGTACGGCGGGACCTACGGCCTGCTGATGCACGTGCTCGCGCGGTTCGGGCTTGCGTCGACGTTCATCGACATGACCGACCTCGACGCGCTGCGCGGCGCGCTGCGCGACGAGACCGTCCTCGTCTGGGCGGAGACCATCGCCAACCCGACGACGGCCGTGACCGATCTGCCCGCGGTCGCGGCCATCTGCCGTGAGGCGGGCGTGCCGCTCTGCGTTGACAGCACGTTCGCGCCGCCAGTGGTCTGCCGGCCGCTCGCGTTCGGAGTCGACCTGGTGATGCACTCGGCGACCAAGTACTTCGGCGGTCACTCCGACGTCACCGGCGGCGTGGTCAGCGGCGACGTCGACCTGGTGGCACGGGTCCGCGGCGCGCGCATCGACCTCGGCGGCAGCCTCGCTCCCGACGAGGCCTTCCTGCTGCACCGCGGCCTGGCCACGCTGCCGCTGCGCGTCGACCGCCAGTGCGCGACCGCGCTCGCCGTCGCCACCGCGCTCGCCGGCCATCCGGCGGTCGAGCACGTCGCCTACCCGGGCCTCGAGACCCACCCGCAGCATGCGGTCGCCCGCCGGTTGTTCGACTCGGGGGAGCGCGGTCAGCGGTACGGCGCGATCGTCACGATCACCCCGCGCGGCGGCCGGGCCGCGGGCGAAGCGCTGGCCGACCGGTTGCGGGTCGCGCAGGTCGCGACCAGCCTCGGCGGCGCCGAGACCGTGGTCAGTCACGTCGCGTCGACCACCCACCGCCAGCTCGACGACGCCGCGCTCGCCGCCGCCGGCATCGCGGCCGGCGCCGTCCGGGTGAGCGTCGGCCTGGAGGACGCCGCCGACCTGATCGCCGACCTGTCCGGCGCGCTCGACACGCTCGCCGCCAACTAGGCACAAACGGCGACAACCGCATCACCAGGCACTACAGTCACAGCGTGCCGGTCAGCCACCGCGCGGCTCGCGCGCGTCCACTGGCGGTCACGGCTGCAGCCGTCGCGTTCGCGCTGCCGCTGGCGTTCCTCGCGCCACCGGCCGCCGCCAGCCACGGCGACCCGGGCGCCGGAGCGGTCAGTCGCAGCAAGCAGGCGGTCGCCGACGCCCAGGCGCAGGTCGACCAGGTGGCGCACCAGGTCGCGCGGGCGGAGTCGAAGATGCAACGGCTGGCCACCTCCGCCGAGGTGGCGATCGAGGCGTACGACGGGGCCCGGGTGAAGCTCGCCGCGGCCGAGCAGGCGGCGGCCACCGCCAAGCACACGCTCGACCTGGCGAACCGTCACGTCGCCCACAGCCGGCAGGCGGTGATCCGGTTCGCGCGCGCGGCGTACGAATCCGGCGGGCTGTCCGCGATCGACGCGCTGTTCCTTCCCGGCGGCGCGTCGGCGATGGTGTCGCGGATCGGCGCGGTCAACGCGATCTCCGACCACTCCCGCGACACGATGCAGCGGTTCGACGCGGCGCAGCTGTTCCAGCGCGTCGTCAGCCAACAGGCCGATGCGGCCCGCGGCAACGCGCAGGCGGCGGCGACCCGCGCCGCGCACGCCAAGGCGGCGGCCGAGGCGCAGGTCGCGGCGCAGAGCAGCCTGCTGCATCGGTTGCAGCACAAGCGCGCGCAGCTGCGCGCGCTGCTCACCGTCGCGCAGCAGCACGCCGACGCCGTCGAGCGCGCTCACCTGGCCGCGCTCGCCGCGGCCCGCCAGGCGGTGGAGGCACCGGCCCCCGCCGGCGTACCGACAGGCGGCGTGCAGGGCAGTGGCAGCCTCGCCGGCACGATCTCGGCGAGCACCGGGGCGGCGGCCGTCCGCGAGGCCGAGGCGCAGATCGGCAAGCCCTACCAGTGGGGCGGCGCCGGCCCGGACACCTTCGACTGCTCCGGTCTGGTGATGTGGGCCTACGCCCACGTCGGAGTCCACCTCGACCACTGGACCGGCGACCAGTGGAACGAAGGCGCGCATATCTCGACCAGCCAGCTGCGTCCCGGCGACCTGCTGTTCTTCGCCTATAACACCTCGGCCCCCTCGACCATTCATCATGTGGGCATGTACATCGGCGGTGGTCAGATGGTTGAGGCGCCTTACACCGGCGCGGACGTGCGGATCAGCAGCGCGTCCCGCCCGGACTTCATCGGAGCGGTTCGTCCGTACCAGCGGTGAGCCGCACCCCTGAGCCGCGGCGGTCGCGGCTGCGGGTCGCCGTCGTCTTCGGTGGCCGCAGCAGCGAGCACGCGGTGTCCTGCGCCACCGCCGCGAGCGTGCTCGCGGCGCTCGACCCGGAGCGTTACGACGTGGTGCCGATCGGCATCACCACCGAGGGCCGGTGGGTGCTGCCGAGCCACGCGCCGCAGGCGATCACCGGCCGCGACCTGCCGCGGGTCGACCCGGCCGGCCAGGCGTTGGTGCTGCCGGGCGACCCGACCGCACTGCCTGCCGAACTCGGCCGGATCGACGTCGTGTTCCCGGTGTTGCACGGACCGTACGGCGAGGACGGCACCGTGCAGGGCCTGCTCGAGCTGGCCGGGATTCCCTACGTCGGCTCCGGCGTGTTCGCGTCGGCCGCGGCGATGGACAAGCAGCAGATGAAGCGGCTGCTCGCCGCGGCCGGACTGGCGGTGCCGGCGTACGCCGTTGCCCGCGCGGGCCGGCCGGTGCCGGCCGCGGTCGCCGAGCTGGGGCTGCCGGTGTTCGTCAAGCCGGCGCGTGGCGGGTCGAGCATCGGTATCAGCCGGGTGACCCGCGCCGACGACCTGGAGCCGGCGCTGCAGTCGGCGTACCGCTACGACCCCAAGGCGCTGATCGAGACCGCGATCGTGGGCCGTGAGCTCGAATGCGGCGTGCTGGCCGGACCGGACGGCACGCCGGAGGCATCGCTGCCGGCCGAGGTGCGGGTCGCGCCGGGTGCCGCGTTCTATGACTTCGACGCGAAGTACCTGCCGGACGCGGGCACCGAGTTCGACATCCCGCCGGAGCTTCCGGACGCCGACATCAAGCGGGTGCGGGAGGCAGCACTCGCGGCGTTCGAGGCGCTGGAGTGCGAGGGGCTGGCACGCGTCGACTTCTTCCTGACGCCGAGCGGTGAGCTGCTGATCAACGAGGTAAACACGATGCCGGGGTTCACGCCGGCGTCGATGTTCCCGCAGACGTGGGCCGCGACCGGCGTCGACTACCCGACTCTGGTCGGCCGGCTGATCGACGACGCGCTACGTCGCGGCACCGGCCTGCGCTAACGCCCTCGCACTCGCTCCCTCCCCCTCGCCCTCCCTTTCTCCGATGA
The DNA here is from genome assembly GCA_035550315.1 of Mycobacteriales bacterium. Lineage (GTDB taxonomy): Bacteria > Actinomycetota > Actinomycetes > JAFAQI01 > JAFAQI01 > DASZPL01. The sequence goes on from DASZPL010000096.1 coordinate 9,485, forward strand.
TCATGAGCGCTTTCGCAGGAATCGCGCGTTTTCGTGCGAAACCGCTCATGATCATCGAGGGGGGGAGTCAGCTCAGCGCAGCGCGGCTTTGAGCGGCGTTGCCAGGTCCACCAAAAAGGCGCCCTGGTCGGCGTAGTGGGTCGGGATCGCCAGCGATACGTCGACCTCGGGCACCCGTCGCGGCCGGCCCTGCACCGCGGTCCATGTCACGGTGTCTTTGCCGATGTGCTGAAACCAGCTCACGCCGTTGACCACCGTGGTCTGCGACGACAGCGGCGAGTAGCCCGCCGGCCGCGGCACGCCGCAGCGGAGGACGACCGCGGGGTTGCCCCACGCGTGGGTCAGCGGCGAGTGCGGCTCGACGACACGCGAGCCCAGCGACTCCAGCCGGCTCGGCAGCATCGTGTTGAGGTGCGCACACTTCGCCTCGACCGCACCCGACGGCCGCGGCGGCGTGATTGATAGTGACGTCGATGAGCAGCCGACGACGACACCACCGATGACGGCGGCGGCCGCGGCCGCGGCGAGGCGCGGGTGGATCAGAGGTGGACGACCGGGCAGGTGAGGGTGCGGGTGATGCCGGCGACGGACTGCACCTTGGCGACGACCAGTTTGCCGAGCTCGTCGACGTTGCGCGCTTCGCTGCGCACGATCACGTCGTACGGTCCGGTGACGTCCTCGGCCATGGTGACGCCCTTGATGGTCGCGATCTCGCCGGCGACCTGCGCCGCCTTGCCGACTTCGGTCTGGATGAGGATGTAGGCCTGGACCGTCACGAGTGCTCCCAACGAAAGTGAGCGGGTCTTGCGACAGACCGTATCCGACGACCGGGGTGATCTACATCTCGGTTAATGACAGCGGGGAGTTCGGGCTGATCGCGCGGATCGCGGCGCGCATCTCGGCGGCCGAGCCGGTGCTGCTCGGACCCGGTGACGACGCCGCCGTCGTGGCCGCGCCGGACGGTCGCGTCGTCGCGACGACCGACCTACTGGTCGATGGCCGGCACTTCCGGCGCGACTGGTCGACGGCGTACGACGTCGGCCGCAAGGCGGCCGCGCAGAACCTCGCCGACATCGCCGCGATGGGCGCGGTCCCGACGGCGTTGCTCGTTGGCCTGGCCGCGCCGCCCGACCTCGCTCTCAACTGGGCTGACGGTCTGGCCGACGGGCTGCGCGACGAGGCTGCGCTCGTCGGTGCCGGCGTGGCCGGCGGTGACGTGGTCGCCAGCGACCGGGTGACGATCGCGGTGACCGCGCTGGGCGATCTCGCCGGGCGGTCGCCGGTGACGCGCTCCGGCGCGCGGGCCGGTGACGTCGTGGTGCTGGCCGGCCGGGTCGGTTGGGCGGCGGCCGGGCTCGCGCTGCTGGAGGCCGGGCGCTCCGACCACCCGATGGCGGACGCGCACCGTCGGCCCGACGTCGACTACGCCGCGGCCCGCGCGTTGGCGGCGGCCGGCGCCACCTCGATGATCGACGTCTCCGACGGCTTGCTCGCCGACCTCGGTCACGTCGCGGCCGCGTCCGGCGTAAGGATCGAGGTCGCGAGCGCGGCGTTGCCGGTCTCGCCGGAGGTGCGCGCCGCCGCCGAGGAGCTAGGCGTCGACCCGTTGGGCTGGGTGGCCGGCGGCGGCGACGACCACGCGTTCGCGGCGACGCTGCCGGCCGAGGCGGTGTCGGCGTACCCGGTCATCGGGCGGGTCACCGATGTGCCCGCCGGCGAGTCCGCCGGCGCCGTCATCACCGATCGAGACTGGCTCGCCTCGCCCGGCCACGAACACTTCCGCTAACCCGCCGTACTTGTCAGCGTTTGCGGGGCCTATGGCCCCCGCAAACGCTGACAACTCGGCACTAGCCTCGGGGTGGTGACGCCGCCGCGGGTGCTGACCGTCGCCGGCTCGGACTCCGGCGGCGGCGCCGGTATCCAGGCCGACTTGAAGACGATGCTCGCGCTCGGCGTCCACGGGATGAGCGTCATCACCGCGGTCACCGCGCAGAACTCGCTCGGCGTCCACGGCTACTGGGAGCTGCCGCAGGAGTCGGTCGACGCGCAACTCGCCGCGGTGCTCGACGACATCGGCGTCGACGCGGTGAAGACCGGCATGCTGGCCTCGCCGGAGCTGGTCGGTGTCGTCGCAAAGCGGTTGCGTGACGTGGCCGCGCCGGTCATCGTCGACCCGGTGTGCGTGTCGAAGCACGGCGATCCGCTGCTGGTCCCGGACGCCATCGACGCGATCGTCAACGAGCTGCTGCCGCTGGCGACGGTCGTGACGCCGAACCTGCCGGAGGTGTCGCGGCTCACCGGCGTCGACGTCGCGACCGAGGCGGACCAGCGCCGGGCCGCCGACGCGCTGCTCGCCCTCGGCCCCACCTGGGTGCTGGTGAAGGGCGGCCATCTGGCCGGCGACGCCGTCGACCTGCTCACGGACGGCACGACCACACTGCAGTTCGACGCCCCACGGCTCGACAACCGGCACACCCACGGCACCGGCTGCACGCTGGCGTCGGCGATCGCGTCGTACCTCGCGCTCGGCGCCGGTGTGCCGGATGCGGTGCGCGCAGCCAAGGACTACGTCACCGGTGCGATCGCCGCCGGCTTCCCGCTCGGCGCCGGCATCGGTCCGGTCGACCACGGCTGGCAGCGGCGCGCCCGATGAGCGACTTCGAGTTGCGTGACGAACCGTACGACGGGCCGTCGGCCACCGCGCTGACCGCCGCCGTGCAGCTGGAGTACGTCGAGCGCTACGGCGGACCCGACGACACGCCCGTCGAGGCGAGCGAGTTCGCCCCGCCGACCGGCGTCTTCGTCGTCGGCTACCTCGACGACCGGCCGGTCGCGATGGGCGGGTTGCGCCGCCATGACGACGGCGTCGTCGAGATCAAGCGGATGTACGTCGTGCCCGACACCCGCGGGCGGGGCTTGTCACGCGTGATGCTCGCCGGTCTCGAGGAGCGGGCGCAGCAGCTCGGCGCGAGCCGGCTCATCCTGGAGACCGGGCTGAAGCAGCCCGAGGCGATGCGGCTCTACGAGACGTCCGGCTACCAGCCGATCGAGCCCTACGGCCACTACCGCTGCGCGCCGTCGTCGCGGTGCTACGCGAAGCAACTGTCGTGACGGCGGTCAGCGGGTGACTTTGCCGGCCTTCAGGCAGGACGTGCAGACGTTGAGCCGCTTGCGGGTGCCGCGGCCGACCACGGCACGCACCGACTGGATGTTCGGGTTGAACCGCCGGCGCGTGCGGCGGTGCGAGTGCGACACGTTCATGCCGAACCCGGGACCCTTGCCGCACACATCACAGACGGAAGCCACGGCGACAGGGTAGCCCGACCGCCGCGGTGCCGACCAAACGTCGCATCCCGCACCTACCCTCTGGGTCGTGGTCGACCAGTCCACACCGCTGCGCAAGCTGCTCGGCTCGTCCGCCGCCACGCTCGAGAAGGCGTTCGGTTACGCGACCTGCGGCGACCTGCTGCACCACTACCCGCGCCGCTACGCCGAGCGCGCCGTGCTGACCCCGCTGGCCGAGCTCGCCGAGGACGAGTACGTCACGGTCATGGCCGAGATCGCCAAGGTCGACTCCCGGCCGATGCGCAACCGCCGCGGCTCGCTGCTCGAGGTCTGGGTGACCGACGGGTCCGGCCGGCTGAAACTGACCTTCTTCAACCAGGCCTGGCGCGCCAAGCAGCTGCGGCCGGGGATGCGCGGCCTGTTCGCCGGGCGGGTCAGCTCGTTTCGCGGCGTCCGCCAGCTCACCCACCCCGACTACCAGCTGCTCGACGACGACACCGACGGCGCCGACCCGCGGCTGCTCAGCGGGCTGATCCCGGTCTACCCGGCGACCACCAAGCTGCCGTCGTGGAACCTGGCGAAGGCGATCCAGACCCTGCTCGACACCATCGACCTCGGGCCGGACGCGCTGCCGGAGCCGGTCCGGGCGGCGCGCGACCTGTTGCCGCTGGAGCGCGCGCTCCATTTCGTGCACCGCCCCGACGAGTGGTCGCAGGTCACCGCGGCCCATAAGCGGCTGCGGTTCGACGAGGCGTTCGTGATGCAGGTCGAGTTGGCCCGGCGCCGGGTGCTGGCGGCGCTCGAGCCGACGACGCCCCGCGCCGCCCGCCCAGGCGGCCTGCTCGAGGCGTTCGACGCGCAGCTGCCGTTCACCCTCACCGACGGCCAGCAGCAGGTCAGCGCCGAGGTGTTCGCCGACCTCGGCCGCGAGGTGCCGATGCAGCGGCTGCTGCAGGGCGAGGTCGGCTCCGGCAAGACCGTGGTCGCGCTGCGGGCGATGCTCGCCGTTGTCGACTCTGGCGGCCAGGCCGCGCTGCTCGCGCCGACCGAGGTGCTCGCGCAGCAGCACGCCCGCTCGATCGACGCGCTGCTCGGCCCGCTCGGCCGGCAGGGCCAGCTCGACGGCGCCGAGACCGCCACCCGCCTCGCGCTGATCACCGGGTCGATGGGCGCGGCGGCCCGCCGCCAGGCGCTGCTCGACGTCGGCGTCGGCGACGCCGGCATCGTGATCGGCACCCACGCCTTGCTCGAGCGCACCGTCCAGTTCTTCGACCTCGGGCTGGTCGTCGTCGACGAGCAGCACCGCTTCGGCGTCGAGCAACGCAGCGCGCTCCGCGACAAGGCGAGCACCCCGCCGCACGTGCTGGTGATGACCGCGACGCCGATCCCGCGCACCGTGGCGATGACGGTGTACGGCGACCTCGAGACCTCGACGCTGCGCGAGCTGCCCGGCGGCCGCAAGCCGATCGCGACGACCGTCGTACCTGTCCGGGACCAGCCGGCCTGGGTCGACCGGGTGTGGGAGCGGGCCCGCGAGGAGGTGAGCAGCGGTCGGCAGGTGTACGTCGTCTGCCCGCGCATTTCCGGTGACGACGACACGTTGGCCGACGCCGACGGTGAGCCGGTCGCGCCGGCGGCCGACGACGAGGCGTCGGCCGCCCGCGAGTCCTGGGCCGGCGTCGCCGCCGTCAATGACGTCGCGCCGATGCTGGCCGACGGGCCGCTCGTTGGGCTGCGGATCGACATGCTGCACGGCCGGCTGCCGGCTGATGCCAAGGACGACGTGATGCGGCGCTTCGCCGCCGGCGAAATCGACGTGCTTGTCGCCACCACCGTGATCGAGGTCGGCGTCGACGTCGCCAACGCCACCACGATGATCGTGCTCGACGCCGACCGGTTCGGGATCTCCCAGCTGCACCAGCTGCGCGGCCGGGTCGGCCGCGGCAGCCACGGCGGGCTCTGCCTGCTGGTCACCGCGAGCAGCGCCGACAGCGCCGCGCGGGAGCGGCTCGACGGCGTCGCGAGCACGCTCGACGGCTTCGCCCTGGCCCGGCTCGACCTCGAGCAGCGCCGCGAGGGCGACGTGCTCGGCGCGTCGCAGTCCGGCCGCCGCTCGCACCTGCGGCTGTTGCGGCTGCTGCGCGACGAGGACGTGATCGCCGACGCGCGCGCCGACGCGCAGGCACTGGTCGACGCCGACCCGGCGCTCGAGTCCCACCCAGCGCTGCGCGCGGCCGCCGACGCGCTCGGCGCCGACGACCGCGCCGACTACCTCGAGAAGACGTAGCGGCGGTGCGCATCATCGCCGGCGTCGCTGGCGGCAGGCGGCTGACCGCGCCCCCCGGTCGCGGCACCCGGCCCACCACGGACCGCGCCCGCGAGGGCCTGTTCTCCGCGGTCGAGGCGGCGCTCGGGTCGCTCGCCGGTCGCGCGGTGCTCGACCTGTACGCCGGATCCGGCGCGATCGGCCTGGAAGCCGCCAGCCGGGGGGCGACCACGGTGATCCTCGTCGAGAGCGGCGCGGGCGCGCTGCGCGCGCTCCGGGCCAACGTCGCCGCGCTGGCGCTGCCGGGTGTCGAAGTGCGAAGCGAGCCGGTGGCGAAGCTGCTGGCGGGGCCCGCGCCCGCAACCTTCGACCTGGTCTACGTCGATCCGCCGTACTCGGACCCGGTCGAAGCGACCCTCAGCCGGCTCGCCGCCGGTGACTGGCTGAGCCCCGACGCGCTGGTCGTCGTCGAGCGCGCCAGCCGCGACGACGACCTTCGCTGGCCGGACGGGTTGCAACCGCTGCGCGCTCGAAAATACGGCGATAGCACGCTCTGGTACGGTGCGCGATCATGAGGCGGGCCGTCTGTCCGGGCTCCTTCGACCCCATCACGAACGGCCATCTCGACGTCATCGAGCGCGCCAGCCGGCTGTTCGACGAGGTGGTCGTCGCGGTCGGCGTCAACCAGTCGAAGAACCGGCTGTTCGAGCCGCAGGAGCGGGTCGAGATGATCGAGGAGGCGACCGCCAACCTCGGCAACGTCAGCGTCGACATCTTCCGCGGCCTGCTCGTCGACTTCTGCACGTCCCGGCAGATCCAGGTGATCGTCAAAGGCCTGCGCGCGGTCAGCGATTTCGACTACGAGCTGCAGATGGGCCAGATGAACTACTCGCTCGCCGGCATAGACACCCTGTTCATGCCCGCGGACCCGCATTACAGTTTCTTGTCGTCCAGCCTGGTCAAGGAAGTGGCGACCTACTCCGGCGACGTCTCCGGCCTGGTGCCGGAGCCGGTGCTTCGCCGATTGCGCGAGCGGCTCACCGGATAGCGCCACGCCCGTCGGTCGTCGACCAGGCGGCAGGTGAGCTCGAGGAAGGTTGTGTCAGTGGACATCGCGGACAAGCTCGACGCGCTCGCGGAGATGGTGCGCAGCGCCCGGGCGATGCCGATGTCGGCGTCGTGCGTGATCAACCGCGCCGAGGTGCTCGACGCCATCGACGACATGAAGGCGGCGCTGCCCAAGGAGCTGGCCGCCGCCCGAGGACTGCTGAAGGACCGGTCGTCGTTCGTCGAGGAGGGGCAGGCGGAGGCCGACGCGATCCTGGAGGCCGCGCGCGCCGAGCAGGCCCGGCTGGTCTCGCGCACCGAGGTTGCGAAGGAAGCCTCGCGCGAGGCGGAGCGGATGGTCGCCGCAGCCCAGGCTGAGGTCGACCGGATGCGCCGCGAGGTGGACGACTACGTCGACGGCAAGCTGGCGAACTTCGAGATCGCGCTGAGCCGCACGCTGGCCGCCGTCGAGCACGGCCGGGAGAAGATCAACGGCCGCAACGCCGAGCTGGAGGCGCTGGGCGCCGACGAGGAGATCGGCGAGCCGATCGCGGAGCCGCTGCCGGGCTGACGGCTCCGGTAACCTGGACATACGTGGCGCCTCGTAGCCCGTATGTCATCGACATCCGCGACCTCGGCCGCCAGCCGGGCGCGATGCGTCGGCTGGCGCGTTCGTTCGCCGTACCCGCCGGCTGGCAGGCCGGCGTGGTCGTCGTACCGGCCGACAGCGCGCTCGACGCCGACCTGCGACTCGAAGCCGTCGTCGATGGCGTCCTGGTCTCCGGCACCGCCACCGTGACGTTCACCGGCGAGTGCGGCCGCTGCCTCGACCCGGTCGAGCAGCCGCTGACGGTCGACATCCAGGAGCTGTTCGTGTACGACGCGGCCGGCGAGGACGACCTGCCCCTGGTCGACGCCGACACCGTCGACCTCGAGCCGACGCTGCGCGACTCGATCATCCTGGGCCTGCCGGCGAACCCGCTGTGCCGCCCGGACTGCGCCGGGTTGTGCCCCGGCTGCGGCGAGCGCCGCGACAACCTGCCGCCCGACCACGCGCACGACGGAATTGACCCCCGATGGGCTGCGCTTGCACAGTTGAGCGGGGCGGCCTCGCCGCCGACCGAGACCGACATCAAGGAGAAGTGAGCCGTGGCCGTCCCGAAGCGCCGGAAATCGCGCAGTAACACCCGCTCGCGCCGATCGCAGTGGAAGACCAGCGCGCCGACGCTGGTCGACTGCCCGCGCTGCCGGCAGCCGAAGCTCCCACACGTCGCGTGCACCGTGTGCGGCACCTACAACGACCGACAGGTCGTCGAGGTCTAACCGGCGCGTCACGATGACCGTCGTCGCCGGCTCGCTCGACCGGACCAGCGCGCTGGCGGTCGTGTGTGAGGCCGTCGCGATCGTCTGCGAGGTCGACGCGGCCACGCTGAGCGCCGACACCACGTTCGCCGAGCTGGACGCCGACTCGCTCGTGCTGGTCGGCATCGCCGACGTGGTTGAGGCAACACTCGCCGAGCAGGGCCGCGAGCTGCACATCGACGACGCATCGCTCGGGCGCATGCGCTCGCTGGGCGATGTCGTCGACTACATCCTCAGCTCCGCCGGCTGACCGTCGTGACCGCCGACAGTCGTCATGCCGGCCGGGGTGAGCCGGTCGACGGCTTGGCGGCGGCCATCGGCGGCGACATCGATCCCGACCTGCTCGACCTGGCGGTGACGCACCGGTCGTTCGCGTACGAGAACGGCGGGGTGCCGACCAACGAACGGCTGGAGTTCCTCGGCGACGCCGTGCTCGGGCTGGTGATCACCGAGTGGCTCTACCGCGAGCACCCCGATTTCCCTGAAGGCCAGCTCGCCAAGCTGCGCTCCGCCGTCGTCAACTCGCGGGCGCTGGCCGAGGTCGCGCGCACGATCGGCATCGGCCAGTTCCTGAAGCTCGGCCGCGGCGAGGAGCGCAGCGGCGGTCGCGACAAGTCGTCGATCCTCGCCGACTGCCTGGAGGCGGTGATCGGCGCGTACTACCTGTCCTGTGGCGGCGAGGCGACCCGAGAACTGGTGCTCCGGCTGTTCGCCGGCACGATCGAAGCCGCCGCCGAGCTCGGCGCGGGCCTCGACTGGAAGACCTCGTTGCAGGAGCTGGCCTCCCGTCGCTCGCTCAGCGGCCCGGAGTACACCGTGGTCGAGAGCGGGCCGGACCACGCCAAGGCGTTCCGCGCCACGGTGTTGCTCGACGACCGGCCGGCCGGCACCGGCGAGGGCAAGAGCAAGAAGGAGGCCGAGCAGCGCGCCGCCGAGCAGGCCTGGCTGGCGCTTTCGGCGAACGGCGACGCCGAGGTCCCACCGGTGCCGGACGATCCGGCCGGGGCGGACGCCGACCGCGTCGTCGATGCCTGAGCTGCCGGAGGTCGAGACCGTCCGCTCCGGGCTCGAGCGCTGGGCGGTCGGCCGCCGGATCACCGACGTCGAGGTCTTCGGCCCGCGCACGCTGCGTCGCCATCTGCCGGGCGAGGCCGACTTCACCGCGCGGCTCACCGGCCGGCAGATCGTCGACGCGCGCCGCCGCGGCAAGTTCCTGTGGCTGCCGCTCGACGACGGCGCCAACCTGCTCGCCCACCTCGGGATGTCCGGCCAGTTCCTCGTCATGCCGGCCGACGCGCCGGACGGCCCGCACCTGCGGGCACGGTTCCGGTTCGACGACGGCGGTCCGGAGCTGCGGTTCTGCGACCAGCGGACCTTCGGCGGCCTGGCGCTGGCCGACGAGGCGCTGACTCCCGACGGCGTGCCGACCGTGCTTGCCCACGTCGCTCCCGACCCGCTCGAGCCGGCATTCGCCCCCGACCGGTTCTTCGCCGCGCTCCGCCGCCGGCATACCGGCTTGAAGCGGGCGCTGCTCGACCAGCGGCTGATCTCCGGGATCGGCAACATCTACGCCGACGAGGCGCTGTGGGCGGCGAAGCTGCACTACGCCCGCGGCACCGACGGGATGCGGCGCGCCGAGGTCGACCGGCTGCTCGACGCCGTGCGGGCGGTGCTGTGCGCGGCGATCAAGGCCGGTGGTACGTCGTTCGACACGTCGTACGTCGCGGTCAACGGCGAGAGCGGCTGGTTCGACCGGTCACTCGAGGTGTACGGCCGCGAGGGTGAGCCGTGCTCGCGGTGCGGGACGCCGATCGTGCGACGCCGGTTCACCAACCGCTCGTCGTACCTGTGTCCCCGCTGCCAGCCGACCCCGCGCCGACCACGGTGGTGACCGACGACAACGTGCGACTGACGGCCTGGGTGCGAGGGCGGGTGCAGGGCGTCGGGATGCGGTGGTGGATCCGCTCGCAAGCGCAGCCGCTGGGCCTCGCCGGCTGGGCGCGCAACCTTGAGGACGGCCGGGTCGAGGTGGTCGCCGAGGGTTCGCGCGCGTCGTGCGAGCAGCTGTTGGCGGCGCTTCGCGGACCCGGATCGCCGGGCCGAATCGACGGCGTGACCGAGCGTTGGGGCAACCCCGAAGGCTTGACGCACGTGTTTACTACTCGGTAAGCAAGCACTATCGAATCTGGAGAAGTCGGACATTTTCGTACCGATCCGGATCTTTGGACCCGGTAACGCCGATCGTCCGATTCTCGCTCTAGTGTGAGGCGGCGCGTTCCCGATGGTTCGTCAACGAAACCTTCGGGTAGCGCGTTGATTGGTAAAGCGGCAGACAGTCGCTTTGTTGCCTTGAAGGGACACAGATGAGCAGAAGGCCTACGGGTTCCCGCCGCGTCAGGCGGTGGGCATCCGCGGTGCTGGTGATCGGCTCGGCGACTGCAGTAATGGCTTCGCCGCTTGCCACCGGTACCGCGGCAGCAGCTACAGGGACCGTCACGGTCGATAGCGCGACGGTGAACGTCTCGCCAGGTCAGACCGTCCACGTGACCGGTACGGCGAGTGGCTTCAGTGCCCAGCCGACCGTGAACTTCACTTCCTCCGGTGCCGACAACATTGCGAGCACCGCTTGCACGGTCGGTGGCGCGGGGCCATGGACATTTGACTGCTCCTACACCGCGAGCGGTACGACCGGGGTCGACAACGTCACGGTGACGGGATCCCACACCGGCGACACCTCCGACACGGACAACGCGACGGTCTTCATCAACGCGGCTGCCAACCAGATCGCGTTGTCGCCACCGAGCCAGACCACGGCGGCGAGCAACTGTGCCAACTACACCGTGCGCCCGAGTGACAGCGGTGGGCACTTCCTCGCGAACTACCCGATCACCGTGCAGGTGGTCATGCCGAACACCACCGCGACCCAGACGTTGACCACCTGTGGCAGCGGCCCGATTTCCGGTGTTCACGACACCATCAGCGGTGGCAACGAGACGCTGCGCTTCGTCGTGACGACCAACGCCGACGCCAGCGCAACGTCGTTTGGTTTCACTTCGTCGGTCGCTGGCACTGCGGCCGTCTCGGCATATGACAACGGCGTCGATTCGAACGTTGGCCCGTCAGGCACGTTTGAGAGCGCGACGCAGACCTTCACTGCCGGCGGTGCCGGCGGCGTCGCCGTTACGCCGGGCTCTGTCACTCAGGTGACCGGCACCCAGGCCACTTACACGGTCACCGTCACGAACGGCAGCGGCCAGACGCTGTCCGGCCAGTCGGTCCGCGAGGACGTCACCTCCGGCCCGGACATGACGCCGTCCAACGTGGTGCCGTCGGTTTGCGGCACGACCAATGGCAGTGGCGTTGCGACCTGCACGCTCACGAACGGCGGGACGGCCGGGACTGACCAGATCACGTTCTACGTCGAGTCCAACGGCACGCCTGGCCCGCAGTCCGGCGAAGCCCAGGGCACCGCGACGGCGATCTTCCAGGCCGCGCCGACGTTCACGGGCATCACGCTGAAGTGCTCGACTCCGGGTGGCACGGCAAGCAATGCGTGCACCGTCCCGCTGTCACAGCACAGCGTCACGTTCACGGCGAACGTGGTCAACGGCACGGCTCCGGTGCAAGGCGCACCCGTGACGTTCACCGTCACGGGTGGTCCGCCGGCGAGCGTCTCGCCGACCACTGGCTCAGCCACGACGGACGCCAGCGGCAACGCGACGTTTACGGTGACGGATTCTTCGCCCACCGCTGGTGAGGTGTTGCACGTTAGCGCCGCCATCGGCGCCAGTGCTCCGGCAACCGCGACCGCGACATTCGCCAACCCGGCGCCGACGACGATGACCGTGACTCCAACGACCGAGTCGGTGACTGAGGGCGGCAGCCCGTCGTTCGCGGTCAAGGTGACCGACCAGTTCGGGAATGGCATTGCCGGCGACGTCATCACCGCCAGCAACTTGGTCGGTCGTAACACCGGCAAGACCATCAATTCGGCGACG
>DASZPL010000097.1:0-22880 GCA_035550315.1 Mycobacteriales bacterium
GACCGCCGAAGTCCGCCGTCAGGCCCAAGCGGCGCAGGCCGCCGCGACCGCCGCCAGCGCCCAAGCCTTCCAGCAGGCCGTCGCTCGCGCCGGCGGCTCCCTCACCGACGTCCCGGCGACCAGCCCGGTCGCCGCGGCCGCCATCGCCGCGGCCCGCAGCCGGCTCGGGCTGCCGTACGTCTGGGGCGCCACCGGACCGAAGTCATTCGACTGCAGCGGGTTGACGCAGTGGGCGTATGCCCACGCCGGCGTGACGCTGCCGCGAGTCGCGGCCGACCAGTGGAACGCCGGACCGCATCCATCGCTGGCCGCCCTGCTGCCCGGCGACCTGCTGTTCTGGGCGACCGACACGTCCGATCCCGCCACCATCCATCATGTCGCGATCTACCTCGGCGGCGGTCAGATGATCGCGGCGCCCCACGCCGGCGCCGACGTGTCGATCCAGCCGGTGTACCTCTCCGGTCTGATCGGAGCGACCCGGCCGTGGCTGCCTGCGGGAGCCGATTCCACCTCGTAGCCTCGACGCGTGTCACCACCGGTCGAGCCCGGGCAGGTGCTCGACGGCCGTTACCGGCTCGACCGGCTCTGTCGCGAACATCCGGCGGGCAGCCTCTGGCAAGCCACCGACGAGGTGCTCGGCCGCGCCGTCGCCGTCCGCCTGGTCCCCGACGTCACCCGCCAGGACATCCGGCGGCTGACCGCTGCCGCGGGCCGGGCCGGGCGGGTGCGGGACGCCCGCTGGGTGCGGGTGCTCGACATCGGCAGCGAGCCCTCCGGCCGGCGCCATCTCGCGTGGATCGTGACCGAGTGGGTGGAGGGGACGCCGCTCGCCGAGCTGGTCCGTCACCAACAGCTCGAAGCGACGGCGGCCACCCGGCTGGCACTCGAGTGTGCCCAGGCGGTCGCGGCCGCGCAGGAAGCCGGCGCGTGCCACGGTCAGCTGCACCCGGACGAGGTGATCGTCACCGCCGACGCGACGCCGCGACTCACCGGGCTTGAGCTACGCGGCCTGGACGAACCGGCCGCCGCGGCAGACACCCAGGCGGTCGGTGGCCTGCTCTACGTCGCGTTGACCGGCCACTGGCCGCTGCCCGGCTGGCACCGGCTGCCACCACCGAGCCGCGGCGACGGCCGGCATCCACGCCGCGAGCGTCGCGGCATCCGACGCGACCTCGACGAGGTGGTGGCGCGGGCGGTTGGCGGCGGCTACCCGGACGCGGCAGCCTTGGCCCGCGCGTTGGCGACGTTGCCCGTGACTCCCCGGCGCACCGCGGACGACGTCGCCGCCAGCCGCGAGCAGCGACGGCGCTGGGCGTGGCGGATCGTGCCGCCGGTCATCGTCCTCGGCCTCGCCGCGGCCGCCTGGACCGCCGGCCGCGAGATCGGCAAGGTCCCCGGGCAAGACCAGTTGCCGGTCAGCAACGTCCCGCAGCCCGGCCAGCTCGGGCCGCACCGGCTGGTCTGGTCGACGCCGCCGCCGGTGCGGGAGTTCGACCTGCCCGACCACCGTCGCCAGGATCCGGGCGGCGTCGGCCTCGCGGTCGACGGCGACCCGACGACCTCCTGGGTCAGCGACACCTACCGGACCAGCGCCCCGCCGAGCGCCACGGTGGCCGGTGTCGGCCTGTTGCTCGACTTGGGCAAACCCGCCGCCGTACGGACCGCGCGGTTGCTGCTGTCGGACCCCGGCGCAGCGATCGAGGTCCGCGCCGGTGACCACCGTCCGAAGCACCCGACCGACCTGCCGCTAGTCGCGCAGGCGACGAAGGCCAAGGCCAACCTGAAGCTGCATCTGCATCCGCGGGTGCACGCCCGCTACTGGCTGATCTGGATCACGGGCCTGCCGCACACCGGCGCGGGCTACCGGCTGGGCGTCGAGGAGATCGCGTTGCTGCGCTGAATGCCCAGCCGGTGAGCAGCGACGGCCTAACCTCGTCGGCACGATGACCGCCGAGCCGAACGACGCGGCGCTGCTCGCTCACCACGCGGCGGGTGACCCGGATGCGTTCGCCGAACTGGTACGCCGGCACCGCGACCGGATGTGGGCGGTGGCACTGCGCACCCTGGGCGATCCGGACGATGCCGCCGACGCCGTCCAGGACGCGCTGCTGGCGGCGCACCGCAACGCCGCATCCTTCCGCGGGCAGTCCAAGGTCAGCACCTGGTTGCACCGGATCGTGGTGAACGCGTGCATCGACCAGACCCGGCGCCGGAAGGCGCGGCCGACCGTACCCCTCGCCGACGACGCCGCCGTCGGCGTCTCCGTCCCGGACCCGGCGGTCGCCCGCGACACCTCGCTGAGCCTGCTGTCCGCGCTCCGCTCGCTCCCCGTCGAGCAAGCCGCGGCCATCGTGCTGGTCGACGTCGAGGGCTACCCGGTCGCCGAGGCGGCCGAGATCCTCGAGGTGCCGGTAGGCACCGTCAAGAGCCGGTGCGCGCGCGGTCGAGCCAGCCTGGCGGCCACCCTGGTCGATCTCGATCCGCGAGCGCGGAACGAGGAGCCGAGCGACGCCGTCCAACCGATGACGGCGACACATCCCACGGCGATGACGGACGAGGACCTCACGTGACTGACGAGCGGTTGCCCGGCGCGGGCGGCGAGCACCTGTCGCTCGACGAGATCGCCGACCTCGACGCCGGCTTGCTGGCACCCGAGCGGATCAGCCAGGCCCGCGCGCATCTGCACGGTTGCAGGCAGTGCCAGGCGCGAGCCGACGCGATCACGCAGGTGCGGCATCGGCTCGCCGACGTCAGCCCGGCGATGATGCCCACCGACGTCGCTGCCCGCATCGACCGCGTGCTCGCCGAGGAACGATCAGCCGGCGACGCCGACGGCGAGACCGACCCGCCGGCGCGACCGGGCCGCGAAAGCGCGGCGACGGTGCTGCCGCTGCAGCGGTTGCGGCGGCTGTCCGTGCCGGCGATCGCCGCTTCCGTCGTCGTACTGCTGGCGATCAGCGCGGTGGTGGTCGGCGAGCTGCGCCACGGCAGCTCACCGGCGAATCACAGCGCCGTCCAGGCGGGCGCGGCGAACGGCGGCTCGACGCAGTACGTCGTGAGCAGCACCGGCCGCACCTACACGGCGGCCTCCCTGCCCGCAGACGTGACCGAGCTGCTGACCGGCCGATCCAATGCCCCCGACTTCTCGACCGACCGCAAGGCGGAGGCGGCACCATCGGCCGCCCCCTCGCTGCGAAGCGGCAGCGGCAGCGGCGCAGCTGCCGGCACGCGATCCGGGGGCGCGGCCGCGCCGAGCGTCCCAGGTTCCGCCCTCGCTCCCGTGCGGCCGCTGCCGAAGGCATTGCGCACGCTGCAGCAGTCGCCCCGCCGAGTACTCGCCTGCGCCAGTTTCATCAGCGGGTCGGCCAACGCGGTGCCGCTCGCGGTCGACTTCGGTCGCTGGACCGGCGGCAGTTACCACGCCGCACCGTCGATCATCCTGGTCCTGCCCGACGACGCCACCCACGTCGGCGTTTACGTGGTGGCGCCCGCCTGCCGGAGCGATACTTCATTACGCGAGTACCAGCGGGTACCGCTCGCGCGCTAGTGCGGGGGGCAGGGGGAACGCAGTGGCGTGTGCGAACTGCGGCTTCGTCGGGTCTGACCAGGCGAGGTTCTGCGCCGAGTGCGGCACCGCGCTGCGGCCGGGGCAGCCGGTCGGTGGGTCCGAGCGGCGGATCTGCTCGGTGCTGTTTGTCGACCTCGTCGACTGGACCCGGCTCGCCGAGGACCGCGACGTCGAAGAGGCACGGGAGCTGCTCGACGGCTACTTCGAGATCGCCCGCACGATCGTGGCGCGCTACGGCGGCACCATCGACAAGTTCATCGGCGATGCCGTGATGGCGGTGTGGGGCGCGCCGGTGGCGAAGGACGATGACGCCGAGCGGGCCGTCCGCGCCGCGCTCGAACTCGTCGCCGCCGTGCCGACGTTCGGCGAGACCGCGGGCGCGCCGGACCTTGCCGCACGTGGCGGCATCGTCACCGACGAGGTCGCCGTCATGCTCGGCGGAGCAGAGGAAGCGCTGATCGCCGGCGACCCGGTCAACACGGCGGCCCGGCTGCAGTCGGTGGCCACCCCCGGCACCGTGCTCGTCAACGACCGCACCCGCGAGCTGACGCGCGACGCGATCGCTTACGGACCGCCCGAAGAGCTCCACCTCAAGGGCAAGCGGACCACCGTGCGGACCTGGCCGGCGCAACGAGTGATCGCCGGCCTGCGCGGCAGCGAGCGGGTGGGCGGATTCGAAGCACCGATGGTCGGCCGCGACGACGAGTTCCGCCTCCTGAAATCGCTCTACCACGACTGCGTCGAACGGCGAGCCGCCCATCACGTCGTGGTGGTCGGACCGCCAGGCATCGGGAAGTCCCGGCTTGGCTGGGAGCTCGACAAGTACGTCGACGGCCTGTCCGAATCCGTTTGGTGGCACCGCGGCCGATGCCTCCCGTACGGCGAAGGCGTCCCGTTCTGGGCGCTGACCGAAATCGTGCGGCAACGATGTGGCATCGCCCACGACGATCCTCCTGAGCTCGCCGAGGCGAAGCTCGCCGCCCTGCTCCACCAAACCGTCACCGACGCCGCGGAACGCGACTTCGTCGAGCCGCTGCTGGGTGCATTGCTCGGGCTGGTCGACTCGCGCGCCGAACGCGAGCAGCTGTTCGCCGCCTGGCGGCTGTTGTTCGAGCGGCTCGCCGACACGGCTCCCGTCGTACTCATGATCGAAGACCTGCAGTACGCGAACGTCGGCCTGCTCGACTTCCTCGACTCGCTGCTGACCTGGTCGACCGACCACCCGATCTTCGTGGTCAGCTTCGGGCGACCGGAGCTCCTTGACCGGCGACCCGAATGGGGAGCGACCGGCTTGCGGCGTTCGTTCATCGCGCTGCCGGCGCTCCCCGAAGCGACCATCGCTCGGCTGCTGGACGGGCTGGTCGATGACCTCACCCCGCAGCTGCGCGGCGACATTGCTGACCGCGCCGGTGGGGTCCCGCTGTTCGCGGTCGAGACCGTCCGGGCGCTCGCCGACCGGGGCATGGTGGTGCCGGCCGGCGACGGTCACCGGCTGGTGGACCGCGATGCGTCAGCCGAGGCGCTCGGCGTTCCGGCCAGCCTCACTGCCTTGCTGGCCGCGCGGATCGACGCCCTCTCACCACCCGAGCGGAAGCTGCTGCGAGCCGTCGCCGTGCTCGGCGCGCAGTTCCCGCGCTCCGCCGTCGACGCGGTCGCCGAAACCGCTGCGCAGGACACCGATCCGCTGCTCGACGCCTTGATCGGCCGCGACATCTTGTTCGTGACGACCGACCGGCTGTCGCCGGACCAGGGCAGCTATGCGTTCACGCATCCGATGCTGCGACAGGTCGCGTACGACACACTGTCGCGCCGCGACCGAGCCGCCCTGCACCAGACCGTCGCCGAGCATCTGCAGACGCAGTTCCCCGACGGCGGCGAAGTCGCCGAGATCATCGCCACGCACTACAGCGCCGCGCTGGCGGTCACCACCGACCCTGACCGCCGCGAGGCACTGCGCCGCAACGTCGTCGTCGCCCACACCCACGCCGCCGAACGCGCGCTCACGATCGGCGCCCCCGACGTGGCGTCGACGTCGTACGAAGCAGCCGCGGCGGTCGCCGACGACGACGAAGTCGCGACGCTGATCGGCGCCGCCGGGCAGGCCGCCGAACGCGCCGGTCAAGCCGCCAGGGCGGTGTCGCTGCTGCAGGAAGCGACCCGCCGCCACAGCACGGCGGGACGCGACCGCGACGCCGCCCGGCTGAGGTACAGCCTGGCTCGGGCGCTCGCCATCTCGGGGCGCATGGACGCTGCGATCGACCAACTCAGCAACGCCCTCGACGCCGTCGACAATGGCGAGCCGGACGCAGATGCCGCCACCATCGCGCAGCGGCTCGGCGACTACCTCAACCTGGCCGGCCGCAATGACGAGGCGATCCCGCACGTCGAGCGTGCCCTCGCCGACGCGCAGGCGCTGGACCTGCCGGAGGTGATCACGGCCGCGCTGAGCTCCCGCGCCTGGCTGCTGATCGCGCAGGAGCGCCACGGCGAAGCGGTGATCAGCAGCGAAGCCTCGGTCGTGCTGGCGGAGACGTATCACCTGTCGCACCGCCTGGTGCTGGCGCGCAACAACGCCGCGATGATCCGGCGGTTGGGCGACATGCCCGGCGTCGTCGAACACCTGGCAGCCGCGCTCGACGCGGCCCATCGCTACGGGGACCGCAACGGTGAGCTGCTGGCGATCACCAACATCAACATGGAGCGGCTCGACGCCGGCGACTGGGATGAGATCCCCGCGCCGGACGCCGATCGGTTTCACGGCGTCGCCCAGTGGGAGCTGCTGCACGTCGCCCCGGCATACGTCTGCCTGTTCAGGGGCGAGGACCCGACCGAGCACCTGCGGCCGCTGCGGGAGTACCTCGCGGGTGACGCGATCGACGTGTCCTTCGTGCGTTCCGTCTTCACGCGCGCCCATCTCGAACACGGCGAGCTCGAGGCCGCACTAGCGGCCGCGACCGAACCGCTGGCCGCCGACATCGCCGCCGGCGGGCTGCGCTCAACCGTCCGTGACCTGAAGGTGGCGCTGGAGGCCAGCGTGCAGCTGGGGCGGTTGGACGAGACCGACCGGCTGATCACGCTGCTCGCCGAGCGACCCATCGGGCATCTCCCGCCGTCACTTCGCGCCGAGCTGCACCATTACCGAGCCCGGCTGAGCGCCGCCCGCGGCCGTCACGACGACTGCGAGCCGGACTTCACCGCAGCAGCGGCGATCTTCGAGCGGCTGGGCCGGCCGTTCCAGCTCGCCGAGATCCGGTTGTCATATGCCGCGTGGCTGGCCGAGCGCGGTCGAACCGCGGACGCGCGTGACCAGGCTTTGGCCGCGGAGGAGCGGTTCGTGGCGTTGCGGGCCAAACCGGCGGGTGACCGCGCGCGGGCACTGCTCAGCCAGCTCCGGGAGCCGGCCGCTACGTAGCCGACCGGTCGACCGGCGACCGCGGCCGCGGGTTCCAAATCAGCGTCCACACCACCGCGCCAATCACGGTGCAGAGGTACGGCGGCCCCACCTCCCAGTCCGGGTGCAGCGGGCTTTGCCCCCCGGGCACCAGCCGGAAGCCCAGCGCCGTGCCGACCAGGCCGGCGAGCGACGCCACCACCGCGACGATCGGCAGGTTGCGCGAGTGCCGGCCGATCGCGGCGGACCCTGCCCACGATGCGGCGGCACCGATGAGGCCCGGCACGATCAGCGAGAACAAGTGGTCGTCGACGTACTGCGTCGTGATGGCACCGCCGATCAGCGCGACGAAGATGCCGGCGAGCCCGGCACGCACGGTCGCTTCGAACCGCCTCACCCGCCGTCGGTCGCCGCGCCAAAGGCAGCCGCGGCAGCCCCGGTCGGCGTAAGCCTGCGCATCCGGCGCGCAGCGCAGCCGGCCGCACCGCCGGCACCGGTCGACGGCAAGCCGGCCCGGATGCACCGCACAACGACTGGCGGGCGCACGCGGTTCGGGGCTCACGCCGCGACAGCCTCGCACGGGAATGTCCGTCCGTAGACTCCGGTTCAAGTAGGGCCATTCCGGATGCAGGAGATGTGATGTCAGAGCAAGCCGTCCGCAACGTGATCGTGGTCGGTTCGGGACCGGCGGGCTACACCGCCGCGCTCTACACCGCGCGCGCCAACCTGCAGCCGCTGCTGGTCGAAGGGGTGCAGTACGGCGGCGCCCTGATGAACACCACCGAAGTGGAAAACTTCCCCGGCTTCTCCGACGGCGTCATGGGCCCGGAACTGATGGACATGATGCGCAAGCAGGCGGAACGGTTCGGCGCCGAGATTCTGACCGACGACGCCACCGAGCTCGACCTGACCGGCCCGGTCAAGAAGGTCGTGGTCGGCGGCGAGGAGTACTTCGCCCGAGCGGTGATCCTGGCGATGGGCTCGGCGTACCGCGAGCTTGGGCTGCCCAACGAAAAGCGGCTGTCGGGCCACGGCGTGTCCTGGTGCGCGACCTGCGATGGGTTCTTCTTCCGCGGTCAGCACATCGCCGTGGTCGGCGGTGGTGACTCGGCCGTCGAAGAGGCGACGTTCCTGACCCGGTTCGCCGAGAGCGTCACGCTGGTGCATCGCCGCGATGCGCTGCGCGCCTCCAAGATCATGGCCGACCGCGCCCATGGCAACCCGAAGATCAAGTTCGCCTGGAACTCCGTGGTCGAGGACGTGCTGGGCGAGGACAAGGTCAGCGGCATCGTGGTGCGCGACGTCACCACCGGCGAGACCCGGACGCTCGACGTCGGCGGGCTGTTCGTCGCGATCGGGCACGATCCGCGCAACGAACTGGTCCGCGGGCAGGTGGACCTCGATCCGGAGGGCTACGTCCTGGTGGACGCGCCCCGGACCCGGACCAACCTCGACGGCGTGTTCGCCTGTGGCGACCTGGTCGACCACACCTACCGGCAGGCGATCACGGCCGCCGGCACCGGTTGCGCCGCCGCGATCGACGCGGAGCGCTACCTGGAAGAACTGTCGGCCTGAGCCGGGAAGATCCCGGCTGACCCGATAGTTGACAACGACGAATCGCGACTGCGACGAGCCCGACTCGGCAAGGAGACCTTCGATGGCTGGTGCCACCAAGACGGTGACCGACGCGACCTTTGACACCGACGTGCTGCAGAGCGACGTGCCGGTGCTGGTCGACTTCTGGGCGGAGTGGTGCGGGCCGTGCAAGATGGTCGCCCCGGTGCTCGAGGAGATCGCCGACGAGCACGCCGGCAAGCTCGTCGTCGCCAAACTCAACACCGACGAGAACCCGCAGGTCACGCAGCGCTACCAGGTGATGTCGATCCCCACGATGTCGGTGTTCCGCGGCGGCGAGGTCGTCAAGAGCATCGTCGGCGCGAAGCCGAAGGCCGCGCTGCTGCGCGAGCTCGCCGACTACCTGTAAGCCGCACCGACCGGCGTCACCGAGCCGAGCAGCCGTTCGATCGCGACTTCGACGTCCTCCCGCCAGGACGCCACCGACTTCAGGTCCAGCCGCAGCCGGGGGAACCTCGGGTGCGGCCGAACAGTCTTGAACCCGACGGAGAGCAGGAAGTCGGTCGGCAGCACACAGTGACCCAGCCCGGGCCACTGCGCGTCACCGAACGCCTCCAGCGCCCGCACGCCGCGCCGGCCGAGCTCTTTGACCACCGCCTGGGTGAGCACCCGGCCGAGGCCGGCCCGATCGAACTCCGGCAGCACGTGCGCGGTCATCAGCAAGGCGGCGTCCGGACTCACCGGCGACGTCGGGAACGCAACCGAGCGCGGCGCGTAGCTAGGTGGCGCAAACAGGATGTAACCGGCAGAAATCTCATCAACGTAGATCACCTTGCCGCAACTGCCCCATTCGAGCAGTACGCCGGATAACCAGGCCTCTTTCTCCAGCCCGGTGTCGCCGGCCTCGTTCGCGCGGGCGCCGGTGACCGGGTCCAGCTCCCAGAACACGCATTGCCGGCACCGCGTCGGCAGGTCATCGAGGTTGTCGAGCGTGATGTTGGCCAGGCGTCGACTCACGACCGACCTCGCTAGCGCCGCGGGGAAGTAAGACAGTCGGAGGTTACTCCGCCGAGTCCGGCTCGTCATTCGGCAGCTGATCGACTAACGATGGCGCCAAAATCGCGACGATCCGCCGGAGATCGCCTATCGACCCGAACTGGACGGTTAGCCGCCCGCGCCGCTGACCGACGTCCACGGTCACCCGGGTCTCCAGCAGGTCCGACAACTGGTCCTGCAACCGGGCCAGCGCCGGTGCCCGTGGCGGGCGGCGAGCGGCGCGGCGAGCAGGGGGCTCTGACCCGCCGCTGGCGACCAGCTCTTCGGTCGCCCGCACGGACAGTCCCTCGGCCACGATGCGGGCCGCCGTCCGATCTTGCGCCTCCGCGTCCGGTAAAGCCAGTAACGCGCGGGCGTGTCCCGCACTTATTACGCCGGCAGCGACGCGGCGTTGCACCCCCGGTGGCAGGCCGAGCAGCCGGATCGTGTTGCTGACCTGGGAGCGGGAGCGGCCGATCCGGGCGGCCAGCTGGTCGTGCGTGATGTCGAACTCGGCCAGCAGCTGCTGGTAGGCGGCCGCTTCCTCCAGCGGGTTCAATGCTTGACGATGCAAGTTTTCGAGCAGGGCGTCGCGCAACATCTCGGTGTCGTCGGTCTCGCGCACGATCGCCGGCACGGTCTGCAGCCCGGCTTCCCGGCCGGCCCGCCAGCGCCGCTCGCCCATCACGAGCTGGTAGCGGCCGGAGCCGAGCGGGCGGACCACGACCGGTTGCAGCACGCCGACCTCGCGGATGCTCGCCACCAGCTCGGCGAGCGCGTCGGGGTCGAAATCCTCTCGCGGCTGCCGCGGATTCGGCTCGATGCTCTCGATCGGCAGCTCGGCAAACCGCGCCCCGATGTCGGAGCCGGCGTCATCGGGCCCGGCCGGCGCGGCCGAAGGAATCAGTGCCCCGAGCCCGCGACCCAGCCCGCCACGTCGAGTGCTCATCGCTGCGCCGTCATCTCGCGACCTCCTGGGTCAGATCCTGTTGCACGATCTCGTGCGCGACCGCCGCGTAGGCCCGGGCGCCCCGCGAGCCGGGATCGAAACTGATCACCGGCTGACCGAAGCCCGGCGCCTCGGAGACCCGCACGCTGCGGGGCACGATGGTGTCGACCACCAGTGGGCCGAAGTGCCCGCGCACCTCGGCGACCACCTGGTCGGCCAGCCGGGTCCGCCCGTCGTACATCGTCAGCACGATCGTGGAGACCCGCAACCGCGGGTTCAACTCCGCTTTGACCAGGTCGATATTGGCCAGCAGCTGGCTGAGCCCTTCCAGCGCGTAGAACTCGCACTGGATCGGGATCATCACCTCCGCGGCGCCGACCATCGCGTTCAGCGTCAGCAGCCCGAGCGAGGGCGGGCAGTCCAGGAACACGTAGTCGAATCGATCGTCGAGGGCCTCGATGGCGCGGCGCAGCCGGAACTCGCGGGCGACCACCGAGACCAGCTCGATCTCGGCGCCGGCCAAATCGATGGTGGCCGGCACGCAGCACAGGCCCGGCAGCCCGTCGACCTCGACTGCTACGTCGGTCAGCGGCCGGCCCTCCACCAGCACGTCGTAGCTCGACGGCGCGCCGGACTGGTGCGGGACGTCGAAGGCGGTCGACGCGTTGCCCTGCGGATCCAGGTCGATGACGAGCACCCGCAGGCCGTGCTGGCTCATCGCCGCCGCGACGTTGACCGCGGTCGTGGTCTTCCCGACGCCACCCTTCTGGTTCGCGGTGGTGATGATCCGGCGGCTTGCCGGGCGGGGCCACGGTTCGCCGGGCGCCGCCGGACGCGGCTGGCGGGTCGCGGCCGACGTCGCGGTTTCACGTGAAACGTTCGCCTCAGTCGCCGGCGCGCCGTTGCTGGTTTCACGTGAAACCGGCTCCGGCCAGCCCAGCGCGCTGGGTCTCCGGTCCTCCTGCGTTCCGCGCTCGGCGGCGGTCACCGCATCGCCTCCCTCTGCTGCCGAGCATGCCACGTCACCCGTACGACGGTCGCCGGACCGGCCGCGCCGACGAGCGTCAGCACCTCCGCCCGGGACCGCCAGCGCGGCGGCAGGGCCGCGATCTCCTTCGCCGCGCTGACACCCTTCAGTGCCAACAGCTCGCCGCCGGGCCGCAAGAGCGGCTCGGCCAGCTCGAGCAGCCCGGCCAGCGGTTTCACCGCCCGCGCAACCACAACATCAGCCGGCGCGGTCGCGCCCGGCCGTGCCCGGTCGTGGCACACCGCCACCTGGTCACCTAAATGAAGTGAGTCGATGCACTCGGTCAAGAATTGGACCCGCCGCGCCATCGGCTCGAGCAGCACTATCGACAGGTCCGGCCGGGCGATCGTCAGCGGTATCCCGGGCAGGCCGGCGCCGGACCCCAGGTCGATGACGCTCGCGCCGCGGCCGACCAGGTCGGCCAAAGCGGCCGAGTTCAGCAGGTGCCGGTCCCAGACCCGGGCGGCCTCCCGCGGGCCGAGCAGGCCGCGCTCGATGCCCGCCGTGACCAGCAGCTCGGCGTACCGCTCGGCCAGCGGCAGCCGCTCGCCGAACACGGCCGCGCGGCGATCCAGGCCCGCCGGGTCCACTACCGCGGGCGGTGACGAGCCGACCGGCCGGTCACCGGTGTCACAGCTTGCGAACGACGACCCGGCGCTGCGGCTCTTCGCCTTCGGACTCGCTCGCCACCCCGTCAACCGTGGCGACGGCGTCGTGCACGACCTTGCGCTCGAACGGCGTCATCGGGTCGAGCGACTCGGCCTCCCCGGTCGCCGCAACCCGCTCTGCAGCCTCGCGGCCGAGCGTCGCCAACTCCGCCCGGCGGGCCGCACGGTAACCGCCGACGTCGAGCATCAGCCGGCTGCGGGCGCCGGTCTCCCGCTGCACGGCGAGCCGGGCGAGCTCCTGCAGCGCCTCCAGGGTCGCGCCCTCGCGGCCGACCAGCTGTTGCAGCTCAGCGCCGATGATCGAGACCGCCGCGCGGTCACCTTCGATCCCGATGTCGATGTCGCCGTCGAGATCGGCGATGTCGAGCAGGCCTTCGAGGTAGTCGGCGGCGACGTCGCCTTCGCGCTCGAGCTGCGCGGTCCGGTCGCCGGCGGATGCCGGCTCGGCCGCCGGTGCCTGGTCCGCGACCTGCTCGTCACTGGGCGAGCTGGTCATCTGCGGCCTCGCTTCTTCCGCTTCTTCGAGCGGTTGTTCGGGCGGCGGGCGGCCGCGGGGCGGGCCGCCGTCGGCAGCATCGCGCCACCTGGGGGCAGCACGATGTCCTGACCGGCTGGCCGCACGCCGCCGCCGTTGCTGCTGGCCTGGCCGTCGGCCGGCGGTGTGGCCGGTGGGGCGGCCGGCGGCGCCGGTGCCGGAGCGCCGGCAGGCGTGGTCTGGGCGGGCGCCTTTGCCTTGACCTGCTGGCTCGGCTTGGCGCCGGGCGCCGGGCCGGCCGGCGTGGGCGCAGCGGCCGCCGCTGCAGGCGCCGCCTCCATCCGCCGGATCACGATCAGCTGCTGGCCCATGCTCCACAGGTTCGAGGTGAGCCAGTAGAGCAGCACGCCGACCGGGAACCGGTAGCCGTAGATCAGGAAGAACAGCGGGAAGACGTAGAGCAGGACCTTCTGCTGGGTCGCGATCTCGGTGGTGCCGTTCGCGGCGTTGCGGGCCATCAACTGCCGCTGGGTGATGAACGTGGTGACCACCATCACGATGGTCAGTACGCCGCAGAACACCTTCGTCGAGGTGCTCGAGGCGTGCAGCAGCGCCAGCGTGTGCGACGAGGAGTTGAACGCCGACGCGATCGGGACCCCGAAGATCTTGGCGTGCGCCGCCTGGGCGATCAGGTCGTGCGGGAAGATGCTGTAGCTCACGCCGCCGACGGCGTTGAAGTGGCCGTGACTGTCCGGCTTGATGCTGTCGAGCACGTGCCAGAGCGCGATGAAGATCGGGATCTGCAGGATCAGCGGCAGGCAGCCGGCCAGCGGATTGACTCCGGCTTCGCGCCAGAGCTTCATCATCTCCTGGTTCAGCCGCTCTTTGTCGTTCTTGTACTTCGCCTGCAGCGCCTTCATCTGCGGCTGCAGCACCTGCATCGCCCGCTGGCTGCGGATCTGCTTGACGAACAGCGGGAACAGCACCAGCCGCATCGCGATCGTCAGCAAGATGATCGAGACCGCCCACGACCAGCCGCTGGATGCGCCGAAGATGTGCGCCATCCCTGAGTGGATGTGCACGACCAGCCAGGCGACCGCCTCGTAGAGCGGGTTGAGGAAGCTCATCGGTGCGCCGCCTCAGGGACCACCGGGTCGTAGCCGCCCGGGTTGAACGGGTGACACCGCACTACCCGACGGATCGTGAGCCAGCCGCCGCGGGCCACGCCGAAGCGCTCGATGGCCTCCGCGGCGTACGCACTGCAACTCGGCGCGAACCGGCAGCGCGGGCCGAGGAACGGGCTGACCAGCCTGCGGTAGCCGGTGATCAGCGCGACCAGCACCCGGCTCATGGAGCCACCAGCCGATCCAGTGCGCCGTCGAGCGCGGCGGCGAGGCCCGGGCTCGGGCGGCCGGCCGCCGACGGCCGGGCCCGCACGACCAGGCAGCTGCCCGCGGCGAGGCGCGGCAGTTGGCCAGCGCAGAGGTGGCGCAACTGCCGGCGAACCCGGTTGCGGGTGACCGCCGGGCCGACCGCCCGGCTGACGACGAAACCGACACGCGCCGGAGCGGTGGTGCCGTCGTTGTGCAGGTGAAGGACCAGGCCGTCGACCGCGGCGGCGCGGCCGCGGCGGACGGTCGCGTCGAACTGCGCCGCGCGACGCAGCCGGCGAGCCGCAGGCAACAACGACTACGCCGAAAGCGCGGCGCGCCCCTTGCGGCGGCGGGCCGAGAGGATCGCGCGGCCGGCTCGCGTGCGCATCCGCAGCCGGAACCCGTGGGTCTTCGCCCGCCGGCGGTTGTTCGGCTGGAACGTGCGCTTGCTCACGGCAGACTCCTGAGACGTACGACGAGGCGCTTCCGGGCGCATCGCAGAAAACCCGCGTGCGGGCATCACGGCTGGTGCTTCGACTGCCACGGTACGGGCGGCCGAGAAGCCAGGTCAAACCGGCCCTCGAACGTGGCGGGCACAGCCGCCGACGACAGTCAACGCCGACACGCCGTAAGCGGTGGAAAAGTTGTGGGGAAGCGGTTGCTGCCGCCCGACCGGTGCTGTTAGCGTGCGGGCCGCCGGCCTTCCCCATCGCTCTCATTCTCGGGCGACGCACCTCGTGTGATGACGTCGGCTCGGCGCTGGCCCGGTGACCTCGATCCGGACATCCGTCGTTGATCCACAGCCTGTGGATCACCGTGTGGATGACGGCTCGTGGAGCCAGCACGACGCGTATGGGGTGGCAACCAGGGAGCCGGCGTGACCGAAGGCATCAGCGAGGGCATCAGCGCTCCAGCCGTCGATCTGGACGGGGTCTGGGGGCGCGCGATCGCGGGGCTCGACGACGAGGTGGTGTCGGCCCAGCAGCGAGCGTGGCTCCGGCTGACCAAGCCGCTCGGGTTCGTGCAGAACACCATGGTCCTGGCGACCCCGAACGAGTTCGCCCGGGACGTGATCGACACCCGGCTGCGGCCGGTGGTCAGCGCCGCGCTGTCCCACCAGATCGGCACCGAGGTCCGGGTCGCGGTCACGGTCGAGCCCGGCGTCGACCCGAGCTCCGAGGTCGAGGCCCCCGCCGAGGTGGTCGACCCCTACCCACCCTCGGATGACCACGCCACGCCGCCGACCCCCGAGCCGGTCCCGGCGCGGCCGAGGCCGGAGCCACTCGGCGAGTCCGCCCGGCTGAACCCGAAATACCAGTTCGAGACGTTCGTTATCGGCTCGAGCAACCGGTTCGCCCACGCCGCCGCAGTCGCCGTCGCCGAAGTGCCGGCGAAGGCCTACAACCCGCTGTTCATCTACGGCGACTCCGGGCTCGGCAAGACCCACCTGCTGCACGCCATCGGCAACTACACCCGCACCTTGGCCCCGGCCGCGCGGGTGCGGTACGTGAGCTCGGAGGAGTTCACCAACGACTTCATCAACTCGATCCGCGACGGGCGCAGCGAAGCCTTCCGCAAGCGCTACCGCAGCATCGACGTACTGCTCGTCGACGACATCCAGTTCCTGGAGAACAAGGAGCAGACCCAGGAGGAGTTCTTCCACACCTTCAACAGCCTGCACAACGCGAACAAGCAGATCGTGATCTCCAGCGACCGCACCCCGAAGCAGCTGGTGACGCTGGAAGACCGGCTGCGCAACCGGTTCGAATGGGGGCTGCTGACCGACATCCAGCCGCCGGAGCTCGAGACCCGCATCGCGATCCTGAGCAAGAAGGCGGCGGCCGAGCGGCTGGACGTGCCGAGCGAGGTGCTGGAGTTCATCGCCAGCAAGATCGCGCGCAACATTCGCGAGCTGGAGGGTGCCCTCATCCGGGTCACCGCGTTCGCCAGCCTCAACCGGCAGCCGGTCGACCTGGCGCTCGCCGAGGTGGTACTGAAGGACCTGATCGCGGACGCGGCCGG
Organism: Mycobacteriales bacterium; assembly: GCA_035550315.1. Classification (GTDB taxonomy): domain Bacteria; phylum Actinomycetota; class Actinomycetes; order JAFAQI01; family JAFAQI01; genus DASZPL01. Next base: position 16,084 of record DASZPL010000097.1, read on the forward strand.
CACCGAGATCACGGCGCCGACGATCATGGCGCAGACCGCGGCGTACTTCTCCATCTCGATGGAGGAGCTGTGCGGCTCCTCCCGCAGCCGGGTGCTAGTCCAGGCCCGGCAGGTGGCGATGTACCTGTGCCGGGAGCTGACCGACCTGTCACTGCCCAAGATCGGTCAGCACTTCGGCGGCCGCGACCACACCACGGTGATGCACGCCGACCGCAAGATCCGGTCGCTGATGGCCGAACGCCGATCGGTCTACACCCAGGTCAGCGAGCTGACCAACCGGATCAAGTCGCAAGCGCACGCCTGACGGCCGGCCGGTTTCGTGATCAAGGATGCACAGCCTGGGGACAACGTTGTGGACGCTGCTGGGGTCAATCACCACGGCTTTCCGGGCCGGGCAGCTGTCCACCGGCTGACCACCGGCCTCGCCCGGGTTCCCACAACCTCGGTGCGTCCCGGCCACGCGGCTGACCTGCGTAAATGGCAGTTGTCCCCAATGTCCACTGGTCAGACGACCGCTACTCGTTCTCCAAATATTTTTGTCAGGTCTAGAAACGACACTGTGGACGTGACGCCGATCCCAGCGATCCGGCGGGTTCCACGGTCGGAAGGCGGTTCAGCATGAAGATCCGGGTCGAGCGTGACGGCTTTGCCGACGCCGTGAACTGGGCGGCGCGGATCCTGCCGCAGAAGGCGCAGCTGCCGGTGCTCGCGGGGCTGCGGATCGACGCCGCCGGCGACGGGGCGGTGGCGCTGTCCGGCTTCGACTACGAAGTCTCGGCCCGGGCGCAGGTCGACGGCACGATCGCCGAGGCCGGCACGGTCCTAGTGCCGGGGCGGCTGCTCGCCGAGATCACCCGCAGCCTGCCGGCCGCGCCGATCGACTGCGTGACCGACGGTTCCCGGTTGGTGGTGACCTGCGGTTCGGCGCGGTTCACATTGCCGACGTTGCCGCTCGAGGAGTACCCGACGCTGCCGGAGCTGCCGGCCGTCAGTGGCTCGATCGGCAGCGACCACTTCGCGGCCGCGGTGACGGCGGTGGCGGTGGCGGCCGGTCGCGACGACGCGCTTCCGGTGCTGACCGGGGTCCGGATCGAGGTCGACGGCGAGCAGCTGACGCTGGCCGCGACGGACCGCTACCGGCTAGCCGTGCGAACGCTGCGCTGGGCGCCGACCGACCCGGGGATACAGGCGACCGCACTCGTCCCGGCCCGAACCCTGGCCGACGCGGTGCGCACGCTGACGACCGGTGCCGAGGTCAACTTCGCGCTGTCGTCCGGCGACACCGGCGAAGGTCTGCTCGGGCTCGCCGGCGGGACGCGGCAGACCACGACCCGACTGATCGACGGCGAGTTCCCGAAGTACCGGTCGCTGCTGCCCGAGACCTCGAGCGCCACCGCCAGCATCGACGCGGCCGCGCTGACCGACGCGGTCCGCCGGGTGGCACTGGTGGCATCGCGCACCTCGCCGGTGCGGCTGAGCTTCGGACCGGACGGCCTGGCGCTGGAGGCCGGCGGGCTCGACGAGGCCGAGGCGGCCGAGGCGCTGCCAGCCGAATTCGACGGCGAGCCGCTGACCATCGCCTTCAACCCGACGTACCTGCTCGACGGGCTCGGCTCGCTCGACTCCGACGAGGCGCAGCTGGCCTTCAACGGGCCGACCAAGCCGGCGGTCCTGACCGGGAAGTCGGGGGACGGCGAAGGCAGCGACCACCGCTACCTGCTGATGCCGGTCCGATTGGCTACTGCGTCCTGAGCACGGGAATGGGCCTAGCCGTAACGGGGCGAACCCGCGTGGGCGCATGAGGAGGTAGCCGGTGGAGCTCGGCATGATCGGCCTGGGCCGGATGGGCGGCAACATGGCCGAGCGGCTGCGCCGCGGCGGTCACACGATTGTCGGTTTCGACCGGGCCGCGGACAGTGGCCGCGACGTCGACAGCGTCGAGGCCTTGGTCGGCCGGCTGGCCGCGCCGCGGGCGGTTTGGGTGATGGTCCCGGCCGGCGGCCCGACCACCGACACCGTGCGGGCGTTAGGTGAGCTGCTCGAGCCGGGCGACCTCGTGGTCGACGGCGGCAACTCCCGTTACACCGACGACCAGGTGCACGCGGCGGCGCTCGCCGAGCGGCAGATCGGGTTCGTGGACTGCGGCGTCTCCGGTGGCGTGTGGGGGCTGACCGAGGGTTACGCGCTGATGGCCGGCGGCAGTGCCGACAACATCGCGCGGCTGCAGCCGATCTTCGACACCCTCAAACCGCCCGGCGACGCCGGCTTCGTCCACGCCGGCGCGGTCGGGGCCGGCCACTTCGCGAAGATGGTGCACAACGGCATCGAGTACGGCGTGATGCAGGCCTACGCCGAGGGCTGGGAGCTGCTCGAGGCCACCGACCTGGTCACCGACGTCCGCGCCACCTTCGAGTCCTGGCAGCAGGGCACGGTCATCCGGTCGTGGCTGCTCGACCTCGCGGTCCGAGCGCTCGAGCAAGACGCCCACCTGGCCGGGTTGCGCGGATTCGCGCAGGACTCCGGCGAAGGCCGCTGGACCGTGCAGGCCGCGGTCGACCACGCGGTGCCGCTGCCGGTGATCACCGCGGCGCTGTTCGCGCGGTTCGCCTCGCGGCAGGAGGACTCGCCGGCGATGCGGATGGTGGCCGCGTTGCGCGCGCAGTTCGGCGGTCACGCCGTGGAGTCGGCGAAGGGCGCCGACGCGCCGGGCGCCGACGTCGATCCCGCGACCGCGCCCGGCTCGGCCGCCGACGCCTACCCTGCGGGCTAGGTCCGGCCACCGTGCACTTGCGCCAGCTCGAGGTCAGCGACTTCCGGTCGTACGCCGCGGCCGCCCTCGATCTGGAACCCGGCATCACGGCGCTGGTCGGCCCGAACGGCCAGGGCAAGACGAACCTGGTCGAAGCGGTCGGCTACCTCGCGATTCAGGCCAGTCACCGGGTGGCGCATGACGCGCCCCTGGTCCGCTCGGGCGCCGAGCGGGCGGTCGTCCGCGGCGTCGTCGTGACGGCCGGCCGCGACACGCTCGTCGAGGTGGAGATCACGCCCGGTAAGGCGAACCGGGCCCGGGTGGGCGGCGCGCCGCTGAGCCGCGCTCGGGACGCCGTCGGCGTGCTGCGCACCGTGCTGTTCGCGCCGGAGGACCTGGCCGTCGTGAAGGGCGACCCCGCGGAACGGCGGCGCTACCTCGACGACCTGCTGGTCGCTCGGACCCCGCGCTACGCGGCCGTGCGCGCCGACTACGACCGGGTGCTGAAGCAGCGCAATGCATTGCTGAAATCCGCCGGGCAGGCCCGCCGGGCGGGCAGCGACCTGCGCACCCTCGATGTCTGGGACAGCCACCTGGCGGATGCCGGCGGCGCGCTGCTCGCCGGCCGGCACGAGCTGGTGCACGCGCTGCGGCCGCTGGTCGACAAGGCGTACGCCGCGGTGAGCCGGGGCGGCGGCGCAGTCACGCTCGACTACAGCTCGTCGCTGCCCGCCGAGCTCGCGGACAGCACCGACCGGGACGTGCTGGTCGCGGCGCTCGGCGCCGAGCTGGCGCAGCTCCGCGACCGGGAGCTCGAACGGGGGGTGACGCTTGCCGGACCGCATCGTGACGACCTGCTGCTCGGCATCGACGGGCTGCCGGCAAAGGGCTACGCCAGCCACGGCGAGTCCTGGTCGCTTGCGCTCGGGCTTCGGCTCGCCGGCTACGACCTGCTCTGCGCCGACGGTGGTGAGCCGGTGCTGATCCTCGACGACGTCTTCGCCGAGCTGGACGACGGCCGCCGTGGCGCGCTGGCGGAGCTGGTCGCGCCGGCCGAGCAGGTGTTGATCACGGCGGCGGTCGCGGCCGACGTACCGCCCCAGTTGCAGGGTGCCCGATGGGATGTCGCGGAAGGTGAGGTCCACCGTGTCCGTTGAGCCACAGCCACTGCCGGAACTCCCGGCCGACCCCGCGCGCCGGTTGCTGGCTCGCGCCCGCCGAGCCGCGCCCGTCGGCGGCCGGGCCCGGCCGCGACCGACCGACCAAGCGTGGAGTGGCGCGGCCGCCGACGGCCGGGACCCGATGCCGCTGGGGGCCGCGGTGACCGACCTGGTGCGGGCCCGCGACTGGGAACGACCGCTGCAAGCCGCCGGCTTGCTGCCCCGCTGGGGCCACATCGTCGGGCCCGAGGTGGCCGCTCATTGCCGGCCCGAGCGCCTGGACGCCGGCGAGCTGGTCTGCGTGGCCGAGTCCACCGCCTGGGCGACCCAGCTGCGGCTGCTCAACCGGCAGCTGCTGGCCCGGATCGCCGCCGAGGTCGGACCCGACGTCGTGACCCGGATCCGGGTGCATGGCCCGAGCGCGCCGGACTGGCGTCACGGGCCGCTGCGGGTGCGCGGGCGCGGCCCCCGCGACACCTACGGCTGATCGGGTCGTAGCGGCGTACGACGTCGGCTCCCGCGTGGGGGGACCAACGGCCACCCGGATTCGCGCGCCACAAGTGTCCACAGGCCGGTCAAAGGCCGTTCTGGACGGCCTTTCCAGGTAAGATGGACAGCGAATCCCGGCACAACGGGGCGCAGATGGCGCTCAGCCGAATGCTGGCCGGGTGCAGCGCCGACCGGGAGAGGGCCTCTTGTCCTACAACGCGAAGTCGATCACCGTCCTCGAAGGCCTCGAGGCGGTGCGGAAGCGGCCGGGGATGTACATCGGCTCCACCGGTGAGCGGGGCCTGCACCACCTGGTCTACGAGGTGGTCGACAACTCCGTCGACGAGGCACTCGCCGGCTATGCCGACACCATCACCTGCACGCTGCTGCCCGACGGCGCGGTCCGGGTGGTCGACAACGGCCGCGGCATCCCGGTCGACCGGCACCCGGTGGAGAAGCGACCCGCCCTCGAGGTCGTCATGACCACGCTGCATGCCGGCGGCAAGTTCGACGGCAAGTCCTACGCCGTCTCCGGCGGGCTGCACGGCGTCGGTGTCTCAGTCGTCAACGCGCTGTCGAGCCGCTGCGAGGTCGAGGTTCGCCGCGACGGTTTCGTGTGGCAGCAGACCTACGTCAACGGCGGCAAGCCGGAGAGTCCACTGCAGAAGGGCGCGCCGACCAACGCCACCGGCACCACGACCACGTTCTGGGCCGACGCCTCGATCTTCGAAACCACGACGTACTCGTTCGAGACCCTCTCGCGACGACTGCAGGAGATGGCGTTCCTCAACGCCGGGCTGTCGATCACGTTGCGCGACGAGCGTGGCGATGTGCCGAACGAGGTCGTCTTCCACTACAAGGGCGGGCTCGAGGACTTCGTCAAGCACCTCAACGCCAGCAAGTCCGCGGCGCACGACTCGGTCATTCACTTCTCCAGCGACGGGTCCGGCATGGCGCTGGAGGTGGCGATGCAGTGGAACGCGACCTACGCCGAGTCGGTCTACACCTTCGCCAACACCATCAACACGGTCGAGGGCGGCACCCACGAGGAGGGCTTCCGGGCGGCACTGACCAGCGTGGTCAACCGGTTCGCCCGCGACCAGAAGGTGTTGAAGGAAAAGGACGACAACCTCACCGGCGACGACATCCGGGAAGGGCTCACCGCGATCATCTCGGTGAAGCTCGCGCAACCGCAGTTCGAGGGTCAGACCAAGACCAAGCTCGGCAACACCGAGGCCAAGTCGTTCGTGCAGAAGGCCTGCAACGACTGGCTGGGGTCGTGGTTCGACCGCAACCCGCGCGAAGGCAAGGTCATCGTGTCGAAGGCGGCGCAGGCCGCCCAGGCCCGGATCGCCGCCCGCAAGGCCCGCGACCTCGCCCGCGGCCGCAAGGGCTTGCTCGAGTCCGGCGGCCTGCCCGGCAAGCTCGCCGACTGCCAGTCGACGAACCCGGAGGAGTGCGAGGTCTATGTCGTAGAAGGCGACAGCGCCGGCGGCTCGGCCAAAGGCGGCCGCAACCCGATGTTCCAGGCGATCCTGCCGATCCGCGGCAAGATCATCAACGTCGAGAAGGCGCGGATCGACCGGGTGCTGCAAAACAACGAGGTGCAGGCGCTGATCACCGCGCTCGGCACCGGCATCCACGACGACTTCGACCTGGCCAAACTGCGCTACCACAAGATCGTGCTGATGGCCGACGCCGACGTCGACGGCCAGCACATCCGCACCCTGCTGCTGACGCTGCTGTTCCGGTTCATGAAGCCGTTGATCGAGCACGGCCACGTCTACCTGGCGCAACCGCCGCTCTACAAGATCAAGTGGACGCGCGACGAACCCGACTACGCCTACTCCGACCGCGAGCGCGACGGGATCATCAAGCTCGGCCAGGAGGCCGGGAAGAAGCTGCCGAAGGACGAGGCGATCCAGCGCTACAAGGGCCTCGGCGAGATGGACGCCCGCGAGCTCTGGGAGACCACCATGGATCCGGCCCGCCGGATCCTGCTGCAGGTGACGCTCGACGATGCGGCGACCGCTGACGAGCTGTTCACGGTGCTGATGGGCGAGGACGTCGAGTCCCGCCGCGACTTCATCACCCGCAACGCGAAGGATGTGCGCTTCCTTGACATCTGACGTCACCACCCCACCGCCCGGCGACCGGATCGAGCCGGTCGGCCTGGAAGTCGAGATGCAGCGCAGCTTCCTCGACTACGCCATGTCGGTCATCGTCTCCAGGGCGCTGCCCGACGTCCGCGACGGGCTGAAGCCGGTGCACCGGCGGGTGCTCTACGGGATGTACGACGGCGGCTACCGCCCGGACCGCAACCGCGTGAAGTGCGCCAAGGTCGTCGGCGACGTAATGGGCACCTACCACCCGCACGGTGACTCCGCGATCTACGACAC
>DASZPL010000098.1:0-65781 GCA_035550315.1 Mycobacteriales bacterium
TTCAAGCCGGACACGTCGAAGGCGGCCACCGCCTGGTGGAGCGGGCTCGGCGTCGCCGCGTCGTGCATCTTCCTGGAGATGGTCGGAGCGGCCTCGGCGACGATCGCGACGAAGGACAGCCTCAGCCCGACCGGCGCCTTCACCGCTCCCTACCCGACTTGGCTGGCGGACCTGGTCCTGATCGCGATCGCGGTCGGTGCCGTCGCTGCCAACGTGCTCAACATCTATTCGGGATCGATGTCCTTCGTGACCCTCGGCATCAAACTGCGACTGTCGCTGCGCCGCGCGCTGGCCGCCGTCGTGTTCGGGACCGGCGGCTTCGTGCTCGCGTTGTTCGGTCTGAACGACATTGACAAGTACGAGAACTTCCTGTTGATCATCGCTTACTGGATCGGACCCTGGCTGGCGGTCTTCTTCGTCGACCAGATCCTGCGGCGGCGCGAGAGCCTGACGGCGTTCCTCTACGACCACACCTACACCAACTGGGCCGGACCGCTCGCGATGGCGATCGGGATGGCGGTTTCGATCCCGTTGTTCAGCAACCAGCTGAAGTTCGTGGGCTACGTGCCGAAGCATCACCCGAAGGTCGGCGACCTGACGTTCGAGGTCGGCTTCCTGGTCGCCGGGCTCGCCTACCTGTTGCTGCGGCAGGTGCTGAAGCCGCGGTCGAGAGTCGTGGCTCCGGCCTGAGATGGCGACCCTGTCCGACGATGACCGGCGTTGGCTCGACGTCGCGATCAGCGAGGCGTGGACCGGTCGCGACGAGGGCGGTATCCCGATCGGCGCGGCGCTGGTCGCTGACGGGCAGCTACTCGCCGGCGGGCACAACCGCCGGGTGCAGCACGGCAGCGCGATCCACCACGGCGAGACCAACGCGTTGGAGAACGCCGGGCGTCAGCCGGCCGCCGTCTATCGGCGCGCCACGATGTACACGACGTTGTCGCCGTGTGACATGTGCACCGGCGCAATCCTGCTCTACGGCATCCCGCGCGTCGTGATCGGCGAGAACCGGACCTTCATGGGAGCCGAAGACACGCTGCGGAGCCGGGGCGTCGAGGTCATCGTCGCCGACGACGACCAGTGCGTCGGACTGATGCGCGAGTTCATCGCGGCCGAGCCGCAGCTGTGGAACGAGGACATCGGCGAGGAGTCCTGATCGTGGCGCATCGAGCGGCTCGACGCGCATGCGGCTGACCGTCGTCGATCATCCGATCGTTGCGGCCAAGCTGACGGCGTTGCGCGACGCCGCCACGCCGACACCGACATTCCGCAAGCTGGTCGACGACCTGGTGACGTTGCTCGCGTACGAGGCGACCCGCGACGTCGGCGTCGACCAAGCCGAGGTCCAGACACCGGTCGCCACGGCCGCCGGCGTCCGGCTCGCCTCACCGCCGCCGCTCGTCGTCCCCGTGCTGCGAGCCGGCGTCGGCATGCTCGACGGATTGATCCGGCTGCTGCCGGACGCCGAGGTCGGCTTCGCGGGCGTGGCGCGCGACGAGACGACGGCGCAGGCGGAGTGGTACGCCGACCGGTTGCCGGCCGACGCCGCCGGGCGCGCGGTCTTCGTGCTCGACCCGATGCTCGCGACGGGCGGCACCCTCGTCGCGGTCGTCGAGGCGCTGCTCTCGCGTGGTGCAGAGCGCGTCACCTGCGTCTGCCTGCTGGCGGCGCCCGAAGGCGTCGACCGGGTCTCGGAGGCGTTCCCCGGCGACCACGTGACGCTCGTGGTCGCTGCCGTCGACGAGCGGCTCGATGACCGGGCGTTCATCGTTCCCGGTCTCGGTGACGCCGGCGACCGGTTGTTCGGGCACATGAGCGGCGGCGCCTGACACCATGGGCGGGTGCCGGACCGACCACCGCGGTTGCCGCTGTTCCTCGACGTGGCCGGCCGGAGCGTGCTGGTCGTCGGCGCCGGCGCCGTGGCGGCTCGCCGGACGGCGCGGTTGCTGGACGCCGGCGCCCGCGTCACCGTCGTCGCTCCGGAGCGAAGCGACGCGATCGATCCGGCGCGGGTCGAGGTGGTTCGGCGCCGGTTCGCTCCGGACGACGTCATCGGGCACTCCTTGGTGCTGGCCTGCACGGATGATCCGGAGGTCAACTCCGCGGTGGCGGCCGCTGCCGAGGCGCAGGGGATCTGGTGCGGCCGCGCCGATAACGCGGCCGAGTCGGCGGTGTGGTTCCCAGCGGTCGCGCAGGTCGACGACGTGACAGTTGCGGTCGGTGGCAGTGGCGACCCCGGTCGCGCAACGACGATGCGCGACCAGCTGGAGTTGTTGCTGCGGGGCGGCGAGCTGACGAGTCGCCGGTCTCGCGCGCGCGAAGGCCGGGTGGTGCTCGTCGGTGGCGGCCCCGGCGATCCGGACCTGCTGACGCTGAAGGGCTATCGCGCGTTGCTCGACGCGGACGTCGTCGTCACCGACCGGCTCGGTCCCACCGACCTGCTCGCTCGGCTGCCGAGCGAGATCGAGGTGCTCGACGTCGGCAAGATCCCGCGGGCGAGCGCGCCGTCGCAGCAGCGGATCAACGACTTGCTGATCGAGCGGGCCCGTGCCGGGCAGGTCGTGGTCCGGTTGAAGGGCGGCGACCCGTTCGTCCTCGGCCGTGGCTCGGAGGAGGTCGAGGCCTGCGCGGCCGCTGGTGTGCGGGTCGACGTCATCCCGGGGCTCAGCAGCGCGACCGCGGCGGCGACGCTGGCCGGCGTGCCGCTGACCGAACGCGGCGTCACCCAGCAGTTCAGCGTGGTCAGCGGCCACGTCCCACCCGGCGATCCGCGGTCGACGGTGGACTGGGCGGCGCTCGCCAGCACCGACGCCACCTTGGTGCTGCTGATGGCCGTGGCGAACCTGCCGGCGATCGAGCAGGCGCTGCTCGCCGGCGGCCGAGACGGTCAGACACCTTGCGCGATCGTCGAAAACGCGTCGTTGTCGTCGCAGCGCATCATCGGCGCGCGGCTCGACCGGTTGGCGACGGTCGCGCAGGCGCATGCCGTCGTACCTCCCGCGGTGGTGGTCATCGGCGAGGTCGCCGGCGGGATCAGTCCGGCGGATGGAGCCGACGCACCACCGACGTGACGACGCGGCGGGGCGAGAGTCGCACCGCTTGCACGCCGACCTTGTTGAGCGTGCCGGGCACGACGATCCGGCGACCACGCATCATGCCGGCGTACGCCGCCTCGGCGACCTGCCGCGCTGACTTCTGCCCAGGTGCGTGGCGCAGCGGCAGGTCCTCGCTCCAGCCCGCGGCATCTTGGAAGCCGGAGGGCACCGCGCCCGGGCACAACGCCGTCACGGTGACGCCACTGCCGCTGAGCTCTTCAGACAGCGCCTCGCTGAACGACAGCACGTAAGCCTTCGTCGCGTAGTAGACCGCCATGAACGGTCCCGGTTGGAACGCCGCCGTCGACGCGACGTTCAGCACCCGGCCGCGACCTCGCGCCACCATCCCAGGGACCAGCAGTTTCGTCAGCTCGGTCAGCGCCGCGACATTGACGGCGATCATCCGGCGTTCGTGACCGGCGTCGGTCTCGGCGAACCGGCCGTGGCCGCCGAACCCGGCGTTGTTGACCAGGATGTCGACGTCACGGCCCGCCTCGGTCAGGGCCTTGACCACGGCCTCGGGGGCCGCCGGTTCGGACAGGTCGGCGGTGATGACGTGTGCCGCAACGCCGTGGGCGTCGCGCAGCTCGTCGGCCAACGCCGTCAGCTCCGGCTCCCGCCGCGCCACCAGGGCGACGTCATGGCCCTCACGGGCGAGGACGCGGGCGAGCTCCAGCCCGATGCCACTCGAAGCGCCGGTGACCAGCGCCATCGGTCGTGCGTCGGCCATCGCCGCTCCATCCGTCAGCATTGTCAGGTTGGCGACAGTTTGCCGCGATCCGGTTGCTGTGTCCGACGCCGCGCCACAAGATCCCTGCAGGAGGCTGCCCATTGACCGAGTCGGGGGCGGTAGCCGGGTGTGGGGGACGCTCCCGGCCGGGGGGATCGATGGGCAGCCTCCTGTAACGCCGCCGATTCGGCGTCGTGCCGACTGACCCGCGAGGTGCCTTGTGCGCCCCCGACGTACCTGTCAGTCTGCTCGCCATCATGACCACGCCGGCTCGTCGTTCGTCGCGTCGACGCACGTGGACGCCCGCTGAACTGACCGCGCTGTTCGGCGCCGTCCCGTTGTTCGCACGGCTGCCCGAATCGCAACGCGAGCAGATCGGACGCGCGGCCCAACCGTGCATCGTGCGCCGCGGCGAAACCGTGGTGCGGCAAGGCGAGCCGGGCGACACCGTCTACGTGGTCGCCAGCGGCTCACTGGTGGCGCAGCGGCTCGGCCGCAACGGCGAACGCCGCGCCCTCGTCGTGATCGAAGCCCCCGGCTCGTTCGGGGAACTCGCGTTGCTGGACGGCCGCCCCCGCTCCGCAACCGTCGAAGCGCTCGAAGACAGCGAGTTGCTTGCCGTCGGCCGCACCGAGTTTCTCGGCCTATTGGCCCGTGACCCGCGACTGGTCGACGGGCTGTTGCGGGAGCTAGGCCAGATGGTCCGCCGGCTTAGCGACCAGCTGGCGGACGAGTCGCTGCTGGATCTGCCCGCCAGGGTGGCGAAGACGTTGCTGCGCCTTGCCGATCGCGATGCCGGCGCCGGCGACCCGCAACCGTCGATCGCGTTGTCGCAGGCGAAGCTGGCCGAGCTGGCCGGCGGGAGCCGGCAAAGCGTGAACCGGGCGTTGGCCGGGCTCGCCAGCCGCGGATTGATCCGGATCGACGGCCGCCGCGTCGTCATCCTCGACGTGGCCGGGCTGCGGGTGCGAGCCGGGATCGCCTACTAGTGACACGGCCATCGGCCGGGCCTGGACCGGCGCCTACCCTGGAACGGTGGCAGCACTCGTGGATGGCTTCGGGCGGGTGCACACCGACCTTCGGGTCTCGCTGACCGATCACTGCAATCTGCGCTGCACCTACTGCATGCCGGCCGAAGGCGTGACCTGGCTGCCGGCTCCTGGCCTGCTTACCGATGACGAGATCGTGCGGATCGTCGACCTGTTGGTGCGCGATGCGGGCATCCGCAGCGTCCGGCTGACCGGGGGAGAGCCGCTGCTCCGCCGCGGCGTCGTCGACCTGGTACGCCGGATCGCGGCGACCACACCGCGCCCTGATGTCGCGATGACGACGAACGGCATCGGCCTGGCGAAGCTCGCGCAGCCGCTGGCCGACGCCGGCCTCACCCGCGTCAACATCAGCCTCGACACGTTGCGTCGGGGCACGTTCGTCGCGCTGACCCGCCGCGACCGGCTGGCAGATGTGCTGGCGGGGGTCGCCGCCGCGCAGGCCGCCGGCCTGCAGCCGCTGAAGGTCAACACCGTCGTCATGCGCGGCATCAACGACACCGAGATCGGAGACCTGCTCGACTGGTGCCTCGAGCGCGAGATCGAGCCGCGAGTCATCGAGCAGATGCCGCTGGACGCGCAGCACGGCTGGGACCGCGAGGTCATGGTCACGGCGGCTGAGGTGCTCGAGCAGCTTGGCCGACGTCACACCCTCACGCCGGTCGCCGGCCGGGGGAGCGCGCCCGCGCAGCGCTATCTAGTTGACGGCGGCCCGGGCATGGTCGGCGTGATCGCCAGCGTGACCGAGCCGTTCTGCGGCGCCTGCGACCGGATCCGGCTCACCGCCGACGGGCAGCTGCGCAACTGCTTGTTCGCGAACCAGGAGTCCGACCTGCGCGCCGGTCTGCGCGGCGGCGAGACCGACGACGAGTTGCTGGAACGAGTACGCCGGTCGGTCGCCGGCAAGCATGCCGGCCACGGCATTGACGACCCCACGTTCTTGCAGCCTGCGCGCCCAATGTCCGCCATCGGCGGCTAGCGACACAGTCCGCCATCGGCGGCTAGCGACCCAGTCCGCCGTTCGGCGGTGAGCGTCACTCGATCCGGAAGCCGACCTTCATTTGCACCTGAAAGTGCGCGACCTGGCCGTTGGCGATCTGGCCGCGAACCGTCACGACTTCGAACCAGTCCAGGTTGCGGACGGTCTGCGAGGCGCGCTCGATGCCGTTGCGGACCGCCTGCTGGATGCTCTCGGGACTGGTCCCGACGACTTCGCTGATGCCGTACGTCTGATCTGCCATGGAACGTCCCTTCAGGTAACGAGGTGTTCATCGTTCACTACGACCCCTGGTGGACGAAGCGAGGCCGACCTGGCACGCTAACTGCAGCGCCAAGCGGATCCGTGATCTGCGGGGGGATCCGGCGCGACAGCGCTCGCGGACGCGATGCCGGACGGTTGCCCCCGTGACTGTCCGGCATCGCCCGTCCGCGGCTGTCAGGCCGACGCTGGCTGCGTTCTTGCCTCCTTGTGTGCGTCTGATGCACACGCCGTCGGCTGCGGCTTAGGAGGCTTGGCTGACGGAGCTCATGTTGAAGTCGGCGACGCGCAGCGCTGGCATCGTCGTACGGGTGAAGTAGTCGCCGAACTCGCGGGCCAGCGTCGGCTCGCTGCCGCCGACCGCAGCGACCCGGCGCAGCATGCCGATCGGGCTTTCGTTGAACCGGAAGTTGTTGACCGCGCCGACGACCTCCCCGCCCTCGACGAGAAACACGCCGTCGCGGGTGAGCCCGGTCAGCAGCAGGGTCTGCGGGTCGACCTCGCGGATGTACCACAAGCAGGTCAGCAGCAGCCCGCGGTCCACCGAGGCAACGAGGTGATCGATGCTTTGGTGCGCGCCGGGTGACTCCAGCAGCAGGTTGTCGACCCACGGCGTGAACGGCAGGCCCGTCGTGGCTGCCGAGTGCCGGGTCTGGATCAGCGCGGCGAGCGACCCGTCGCGGATCCAGTCCGTCGGCCCGATTGGGCCGCCGTTGTCGAACACCGAGGCCATGCGGCTGGATGCCCCGCAGATGACGAACGGGTTCGCTTCCTGGCCGGCGAGCGCCGGGTCGGAGCGGAGGGTCAGCGGCAGCTCGCTCAGCTGCTCGCCGACCCGGGTGCCGCCGCCGGGTCGCGAGTAGACCGACCGGCCCTCGTGCGCGTCGAGCGCGCCGGTGCTCCAATACGCGTAGATCATCAGGTCGGCGACCGCGGACGGCGGCAGGATCGTCTCGTAGCGGCCGGCGTCCAGGTCCACCCGCCGCGTGCTCCATTGCAACCGCTTCGCGACGTCGGCCTCGAGCGCTGCCAGGTCGAGCGAGGCGACGTCCGATGCCGCCTGACCGGACCAGGCGGAGCGGCTGCCGTCGGCCGAGCGGCCGGTGAGCTCCAGCCGCACCGCCGGCTGGCTGTGCCGTCGCCGGATGCCGGTCGACGTCCCGAGGTACGTCGTGTCGATGCTGTGCTCGGCGTAGCCGTAACGACCCTCGTCCGACGCCTTCGCCGCGGCGAACGTCTCGCCCAGCCATTCAGCCACCGGGCTGAGGCTCGTCGGCGCTGGGGCTTCGGGCTGCTCGTGCCAGTCGCCGGCTTCGGCGCCGGCGAACAAGTCGGCAGCGTCGTCGGCGGGCACCGAGGCGCGAGCGGCCGCTTCCGCCGCCGCGGCCAGGTCGGCCGCGCCGTCGGCGTCGACACCGGTGCGGGTCAGCGCCGCCGCCCGTACGCCGTCGCTGCCGGCGACGGTCGCGATCACGGTCAGCTCGACCATCTCGGTGACGCCATTGGTGGTCAGCGTGTTGTTCGCCCAGCGCAGGTTGGTGGTCGCGCTGTTGCGCGCGATCGCGACGCAGCCATCGGCGCGCGACGCCTGCAACGCCTGCTCGACCAGGCGCTGCGGCTCTGCCGCTCCTGGCGGCGTCACTGTCCGGCCTCCTGCGCGGCGTTGAGCACCCGCACTTGCCGAAACAGCGCGCTCGGGCAGCCATGGCTGACCGGCGCGACCTGGCCGGGCTGGCCCTTGCCGCAGTTGAACGCGCCGCCGAGCACGTAGGTCTGCGGCCCACCGACCGCGGCCATCGAGCCCCAGAAGTCCGTCGTCGTGGCCTGATAGGCGACATCACGAAGCTGGCCCGCGAGCTTGCCGGCTTTGATCCGGAAGAACCGCTGGCCGGTGAACTGGAAGTTGTAACGCTGCATGTCGATCGACCACGACTTGTCGCCGACGATGTAGATGCCGTCGTCGACGCCGGCAATCAGCTCTTCGGTCGACGGTCCGTTGGCGGCCGGCTGCAGCGACACGTTCGCCATCCGCTGGATCGGCACGTGCAGCGGCGAGTCGGCGAAGGCGCAGCCGTTGGAGCGCTCGATGCCGCGCAGCGCCGCGGTGCGGCGGTCGAGCTGGTAGCCGACGAGCACGCCGTCGCGGACCAGGTCCCAGGTCTGGGCGGCGACGCCTTCGTCGTCGTACCCGATGGTCGCCAGGCCGTGGACCGCTTGCCGGTCGCCGGTCACGTGCATGTATTCGCTGCCGTAGCGCAGCGAGCCGAGTAGGTCCGGCGTGGCGAACGACGTGCCGGCGTAGTTGGCTTCGTAGCCGAGCGCACGGTCGAGCTCGGTGGCGTGCCCGATCGACTCGTGGATGGTCAGGAACAGGTTGGTCGGGTCGATGACCAGGTCATAGCGGCCCGGCTCGACGGACGGCGCGGTCGACTTCTCGGCAAGCCACTCGGGCAGCTCGGCGAGCTCGCCGTCCCAGTCGTAGCCGTCGGTCAAGTGCTCCCAGCCCCGACCGGCCGGCGCCGCGTTGGTCCGCATCGTCTCGAACCGGCCGCTCTCGTGCACCCACAGCGCGGTGAGCTGCGCCTGGATCCGCACCCGCTGCTGCGTCGTCACGGTGCCGGCCAGATCGGCATAGAACTTGTTTTCCCGTGCCTGCTTGAGGCCGGCGTCGACGTGGTGCACGACGTCGTGCCGCAGCAAACGCGACGACCAGTCGGCGAGCAGTGCGATCCGGTCGGACTCGGCGACGTCGAACGGATCCACGTCGTACGCCGAGATCCAGGTCTGCGTGCCATGTGACGGTTCGGCGGCGAGCTCGATCCGCTCGCCGGTGACCGGCCGGCAGGCGACGGCCAGCTCGACCGCGCGGTCGACCAGCGCCCGCACCGCGTCGGGCTCCAGCGCAAGGCCGGCGGCGAACCCCCAGGTGCCGTCGTACACGACCCGGACGGCGACGCCGCGGTGGTCGTCGTCGCGACTAGTCTCCAACCGGCCGTCGTGCAGCGCCAGGTCCCCGGTGCGGATGCGCTCCACCCGCAGGTCGGCGTGCTCGACGCCGTGTTCTCGGGCGCGGTCCAGAGCGGCGTCGGCGAGGGCGTTAAGCGGAAGCGCGGTGAACTCGGGATCGATGGCGTGGGGCATCGGGTGTCGGACTACTCCGGGTGTCGGTTTGCTACGGGCGAGAGAACTCGAGCGCAGGGTCCGCCGTCTTGTCGTAGCGCAGCATTTTCACGTCGCGCAAATAGTTTTGGTGCAGCCGCCACGGGGTCTCGGTGCCCTGCTTCGGCAGCCGGTCCTGCGCGCGCAGCACGTAGCCGGAGTTCAGGTCGATGAACGGCTGCGTCTGCATGCCCGCCGGCAGCCGCGGCACCACGCGGGTGGCGCCGGTCTCGGTCATGTGCTTCAGCAACCGGCAGACGTGGGTCGCGACCAAGTCGGCCTTCAGCGTCCAGGAGGCATTGGTGTAGCCCATCGTGGTCACCAGGTTCGGCACACCGCTGAGCATCATGCCCTTGTAGCCCACGGTCTGCGAGAAGTCGATCTCCTCGCCGTCGACGACGACCGTCATGCCGCCGAGCAGCTGCAGGTTCAGCCCGGTCGCCGTGATGATCACGTCGGCCTCGAGCTCGCGGCCGGACTCCAGCCGGATGCCGCGCTCGGTGATCCGCTCGATCCGGTCGGTGACGACGCAGGCGCGGCCGTCGCGGATCGCGCGGAACAGGTCGCCGTTGGGCACCAGGCACAGCCGCTGGTCCCACGGGTTGTACCGCGGCTGGAAGTCGGTGGCCACGTCGTAGCCAGCGGGAAGCTGCTTCTCGACGCCCTTGCGGATGATGCCCGCGGCGAACTTCGGTGCGGCTCGGCAGAGCTGGAAGAAGATGGTCTGCAGGATGACGTTCTTCCAGCGGACGATCGAATACACCCGCTTGAGCGGCAGATGCTCCCGCAGCTTGCTCGCCAGCGGGTCGCGGTCCGGCAGCGACACGATGTACGTCGGGGAGCGCTGCAGCATCACGACATGCTTGGCGGTCTCGGCGAGCGCCGGCACGAGCGTGACCGCGGTCGCACCACTGCCGATGACGACGACGCGTTGGCCGGTCACGTCGACGTCCGCCGGCCAGTGCTGCGGATGGATCACCCGGCCGGTGTAGTCGGCCATGCCGGGGAACTCCGGCGTGTAGCCCTCGTCGTACCGGTAGTAGCCGGTGTTGCAGAACAGGAAGTTGCAGCGCAGCCGCGAGTGGTCGCCGGTGTCGGTGTGCTCGATGTCGACCGTCCACTCCGACGACTCGGAGCACCAGCTCGCGCGGACGACCCGCCGGTGGTAACGGATCTTCGAGTCGACGCCGTACTCCTTCGCGGTCTCACGGATGTAGCTGAGGATCGAGCTCCCGTCAGCGATCGACTTCGCTTCCACCCACGGCCGGAAGATGTAGCCGAGGGTGTACATGTCGGAGTCGGAGCGGATCCCGGGGTAGCGGAACAGGTCCCAGGTGCCGCCGCTCGCCTCGCGGGCTTCGACGATCGCGAAGGTCTTGTCCGGGCATTCCGTGGAGAGGTGACACGCGGCGCCGATACCCGAGAGTCCGGCACCTACGACGAGGACGTCGACGCGTTCGACGTGCTCGCTCGCGGGCGTCGGTGCGGCGACAGTCTCGATGACCGGATATTACCGAAATGGTCGTGGCGGCGGCGCCAGCTCCGCGCGGGGGCAGCTGGCGAGCGTGAGCCCGCCGTAGAACAACGCCTCGTCGCACAGCGCGGCAACGGTGAGCCCCTGGTGCGTGCCCAGGCGGGTGATGGTGGCGCGAAAGATGGTGATCTCGTAGCGAGTCGGCACGCCGTACGCCGCCTGGATGGTGCCGAGCAGCTGCGACTCGCCGGGCCCGTCGAGCGTGCTCCACGCCCGATCGAACCGCTGCCAGGTGGATGGCTCCGCCCGCCACCGGCCACCGACGCGGACGTCATGCAACGCCAGTTCCATCAGAATCCGGCGGGCCGCCGCCTCCGGGATGATTGCGGCTGGACGGATCACCTCCGTGACGACACCCTCGTCGTACGTTTCGGTGAGCAGCAGCTCGAGATCGTCCACCGATCCTCCGTCTTCGACGCGCTTCGGGTTGGTTATCGGCGCGAGGTCGCCCGCTCTGCCTGCTCCGTTCGGGCGAGTCGGGGCGGCCTACCCTGGAGGCATGACGCAAACCGACACGCTCTCGACGGCGCGGCCGGATCTGCGGCTTGACGACGGCGACCACGAGCGCTTCGCGCACTACGCCGACCGCGACAAGATCACCGAGGCCACCGTGACCGGCACGCCGGTCGTCGCGCTGTGCGGCAAGGTGTGGGTCCCGAGCCGCGACCCGAAGAAGTATCCGGTTTGCCCCGAGTGCCAGCGGTTGTTCGACCTCGGCCCGGAGGGCCGGATGCGGGAGTGGCGCGAGCGAGCCGAGCAATAGCGGCGAACCGAGCCTGACAACCACGTCAGTGAGGGGCGATAATTTGGACATGGCAGACAAGTGGTTCCCGATGCCGCCCAAGTTCGACTCGCCCGAAGAGGAGCGGCTGCATCGCAAGCAGCGGCTCGCGGCCGGCTTCCGGCTGTTCGCGAAGTTCGGCTTCGAGGAGGGGGTCGCCGGTCACATCACCGCGCGCGACCCGATCGAGCCGAACACGTTCTGGGTGAACCCGTTCGCCGTCCCGTTCGCGCACGTCACGACCAGCATGCTGATCCGGGTGAACGACCAGGGCGAGGTCGTCGAGGGCGACTACCACGTCAATGAAGCGGCGTTCTGCATCCACTCGCGAGTGCACGCGGCACGCCCCGACGTCATAGCCGCCGCGCACAGCCACTCGACGTACGGTCGCGCCCTGTCCACGCTGGGGGAGACGCTCGAGCCGATCACTCAGGACGTCTGCGCGTTCTACCAAGACCACGCGCTGTTCGACGACTACACCGGCGTCGTGACCGACCTCGAGGAAGGCAAGCGGATCGCGACCGCGCTCGGCGACAACAAGGCCGTCATCCTGCGCAACCACGGTCTGCTGACGGTCGGTACGTCGGTCGACGCCGCGGTCTTCTGGTTCATCTCGATGGAGCGCTCCTGCCAGGTGCAGCTCGCCGCAAAGGCGGCCGGCACGGTCGTGCACATCGACGCCGACCAGGCGAAGAAGACCCACGACTACGTCGGCTCGGAGATCGCCGGCTGGATCTCCTTCCAGCCGCTGTTCGCGAAGATCACCCGCGAGCAGCCCGACCTGCTCGACTGACGACGCCGGCCTGGCGTCCGGTTGGGTCCCGTCGTTGAGGTCACCGACCTCGACGATCCACGGCTCGCCGACTACCGGTCACTGACCGACGTCGCGCTCCGCCGCCGGCTGGAGCCGGCAGGCGGGCTGTTCATCGCCGAAAGCGCGCTGGTGATCGAGCGTGCGGTTGCCGCCGGCTACCGGCTGCGGTCGGCGCTGATGACCGCGGAGTGGCTGGACCGGACCGCCGGCGCGCTCGCCGGCTCGGATGCGCCGGTCTACCTGGCGGCGCAGTCGCTGCTCGACTCGGTGACCGGCTTCCACGTGCATCGCGGCGCACTCGCGTCGGTGCACCGGCGGCCGCTGCCCGAGCCGGGCGAGGTCATGGCCGCGGCACGGCGGCTGGTGCTGATCGAAGACATCGTCAACCACACCAACCTCGGCGCGATCTTCCGCGCAGCGGCGGCGCTCGGCATGGACGGTGTTGTGTTGTCACCGCGATCCGCCGATCCGTTGTATCGCCGGTCGGTGCGGGTGTCGATGGGCGCCGTCTTCTCGCTGCCGTATGCCCGCGCAACCTCCCGGCCGGAATGGCTGGCCGAACTGCGGTCGGCCGGATTCACCGTGGCGGCGTTGACGCCGGCGCCCGATGCGGTCCCGCTGGACGAGGTGAACTTCGCGCCCGACGACCGGGTGGCGCTGCTGCTCGGCACGGAGGGTGAGGGGTTGTCACAGGCGAGCATCGCCGGAGCGGATCTCGCCGTACGGATTCCTATGACGGCAGGGATCGACTCGCTCAATGTCGCGGCGGCGGCTGCGGTCGCGTTCTGGGCGCTGCGACCGGCGGGTGCGTCGCGTTAGGTTGCGGGCATGCGGACGCCGACCGAGACGGTGCAGACGTTTGTCGATGCGTTCGTCGCGGCGTGGCCGGTGGGTGACGCGGATGCCGTCGCCAGGTTCTTCGACGAGGACGCCGTCTACCAGAACGGCCCGCTGCCGAAGCTGCGCGGGCGAGACGCGATCCGCGACGAGCTTGCGCGCTTCATGGCATTGGGTGGCGAGGTCGCCGTAGACATCCGCCATCTCGTCGCCGAGGGTGAACTCGTGATGTCGGAACGAGTCGATCGGTTCGTCCTCGACGGCCGCACGATCTCGTTGCCCGTCATGGGCGCGTTCGAGGTCCGTGACGGCGTGATCACCGCGTGGCGTGACTACTTCGACCTGGCGCAGTTCACGGCCCAACTTGCGGACGGGACGACGGCCCCGTGATCGGGCGGGCCCACCACGTCATCATCAACTGCCCCGACCCGGCGGCGCTGGCGGCGTTCTACTCCGCGTTGCTGGGCCAACCGGTGACCTACCGGAGCGAAGACTTCTGCGTCGTGGCGGCAGACGACCACACGTCCGGGTTCGGCTTCCAATTGGCAGCCGACCACGTGGCGCCGACCTGGCCGGATCCACGAGTGCCGCAGCAAATGCACGTGGACGTCATGGTCGACGACGTCGACCGAGCCGCCGCCGACGTCGTACGGCTCGGTGCCCGGCCACTTGGCGGCGACCACGTGTACGCCGACCCGGCGGGCCATCCGTTCTGCCTGATCCCGCGCCCGTCCTGGGCGCCGCCTGTCGATCCCTGACGGCGTTGCTGGGGCTCAGGCGAAACCGCCGCCGTCGCGCCGGTTCAGCATGATCCAGGTGACGATGGGACCGAAAAATCCGAACGGCAGCGTCCTCGCCTGCCAGTACGCCGGATCCGCGCCGTACGACTTGGCTATCTGGCCGGTCATGCGTGCGCTGACCAGCAGGACGGCGCAGACGACGACCACGATTAGGAGCACCAGCAGGGCGGTCGTCATCCAGCGGCCTCGTCCGCGGGTTCGGGCCGCATCTCGCGGGCCGGCTTCGGCGCCGGCGACGGACGACGCGGTTCGCGAACGCCAGCGGATCCGCCGCCGCGCCCAATCCAGAGCCGCACGGCCGAGCCGGGCTGCACTTTGGCGCCCGCCTCTGGGCTTTGGTCGGTGACAACTGAGCTGGCCGCGGTAACGCCTTGCGGCGGCCCGTCGGGATCGGCGGCGAGCGTGACCAGGCCCATCCCGGTCAGCTTCAGCTGCGCCTCTTCCCATGGCAGCCCGACGAGATTTGGAACGGTCACGGTGGAGCGCCGGCGGGCGGCACGCGCCCGTTGCTCGGCGAGGTTCGCCAGCGCCGCACTCTCGACCTGCAGGACAACGTCGCGCTCGGTCGTCGGCGCCTCGCCCGGCGCATCGTCGAGGTCGCGCCACCGCTCCCAAGCGGACTGCCGCGTGACGCCGAGATGGGTCGCGACCTCGGCCCAGGACTTGCCGTGCTGGCGAGCCGCGCGCACGGCGGCCAGCTCCGCTTGGTCCAGCACACGCCGGATGGCGCCGATGTCGACCAGCGCATCGAGCGCCTGGCGGCCGCCATCGGACTCGCGGCGAATTGACGCCAGGCCGTCGTCGTGCAGCCAATCCTTGAGTCGCTCCCACGCTCGGCGCCCCTCGCGCCACTGCCCGCCCGGTTTCGCCATGCCGTCAGGATAGCCTGACACGCTTACTTGGGTAGCCCGGCGTTTGGTGGCGACCGCCGACTGGACCGGCGCACAACCGAGGCAGCCGTGCCGGGTGAGCGTCCGATATCCGCGAGTCGCGCCTCGGGCGTCTCGGTTGTGCGCCGCTTCGGTCGCTCGCGCGATGGGGTAGACCGGAGGACGTGACTACGACGACAACGCCGATCCACGCGTCCGGGACCTTCGCGATCGGGGGCGACCTGACGGTGCACCGGCTGGGTTTCGGCGCGATGCAGCTCACCGGCCAGGGCATCTGGGGCGAGCCGGCCGATCGCGACGAGTGCATTCGCGTGCTGCGCCGGTCCATCGAGCTCGGCATCGACTTCATCGACACCGCCGACTCTTACGGCCCGTTTGTCAGCGAGGACCTGATCCGGGAGGCGCTCCATCCGTACCCGGACGGCCTCGTGATCGCGACCAAGGGCGGGCTCACCCGCGCCGGCCCGGCGGACTGGCGGCCGGTGGCGCGGCCGGCGTACCTCCGGCAGTGCGTCGAGATGTCCCTGCGCCGGCTCCGCCTCGAGTGCATCGACCTCTACCAGTTGCACCGCGTCGACCCCGACACCCCGATGGAGGACTCGCTCGGCGAACTGAAGGCGATGCAGGGCGAAGGCAAGATCCGCCACATCGGCGTCAGCGAGGTCGGCGTCGACACCATCGCCGCGATGCGCAAGGTCGTCGACGTCGTCACCGTGCAGAACCTCTACAACGTCGCCAACCGGCACCACGAGGACGTCGTCGACTACTGCGAGCGCGAGGGCATCGGCTTCATCCCGTGGTATCCGCTCGCGACCGGCAAGCTGGCGCGTGACGGCGGGCCGCTGGAGCAGCTCGCCAAGCAGCACCAAGGCAGCCCGTCTCAACTGGCGCTCGCCTGGCTGCTTCGGCGCTCGCCGGTGATGCTGCCGATCCCGGGTACGTCGAAGGTCGCCCATCTGGAGGACAACTGCGCCGCGGCTGAGATCGAGCTTTCGGACGACGAATTCGACGAGCTGACCGCCGCAGCCGGCTGACCGGTGCGCCACTAGAGTCACCGCATGCCGGTGCTGCCTGATCGGGTCGACCGCACCGACCCGGCGTATCAGGCGCGCCGCGACTCCTTGCTCGAGCTGATTGCCGAACATGAGCGGCAGCTCGCTATCGCCAACGGTGGCGGCGGCGAGAAGTACGTCGAGCGGCACCGGCAGCGCGGCAAGCTGCTGGCGCGCGAGCGGGTCGAGCTGCTGCTCGATCCCGACTCGCCGTTCCTCGAGCTCTCGCCACTGGCCGCCTGGGGCACTGACTACACCGTCGGCGCCAGCCTGGTAACCGGCGTCGGCGTCGTCGAAGGCACCGAGGTGGTCGTGATCGCCAACGACCCGACGGTCCGCGGTGGCGCGATCAACCCGTACGGCGCCAAGCGCCAGGGCCGCGCGATGCAGATCGCGAGCGAGAACCGGATGCCGGTGATCACGCTGGTCGAGTCGGGCGGCGCCGACCTGCCGACGCAGAGCGAGATCTTCATCCCGGGCGGCGCCGGTTTCCGCGACCTGACCCGCAAGTCGGCCGCCGCGATCCCGACGGTTTCGCTGGTGTTCGGCAACTCGACGGCGGGTGGCGCATACCTGCCCGGCATGAGCGACTACGTCGTCATGGTCGAGCAGCGCGCGAAGGTGTTCCTCGGCGGGCCGCCGCTGGTGAAGATGGCGACCGGGGAGGTTGCCGACGACGAAGAGCTGGGCGGCGCGGAGATGCACGCCCGCACCAGCGGGCTCGCCGACTACTTGGCGCGCGACGAGCACGATGCGATCCGGATCGGGCGGCAGATCGTCCGCCGGCTGAACCGGCGCAAGCTCGGCCCGCTGCCAGCGGCGTCGTACTCGGAGCCGGCGGCCGACATCGACGACCTGCTCGGCATCGTGCCCACCGATTTGCGGGAGCCGTTCGACCCGCGCGACGTGCTCGCGCGGATCCTCGACGGCAGCGAGTTCGACGAGTTCAAGCCGCTCTACGGCAGCTCGCTGGTCACCGGCTTCGGGCAGTTGCACGGCTACCCGATCGGCGTGCTCGCGAACGCCCGCGGCGTGCTGTTCGCCGAGGAGTCGGAGAAAGCGGCGCAGTTCATCCAGCTCGCCAACCAGAGCGACACACCGCTGCTGTTCCTGCAGAACACAACCGGCTACATGGTCGGCAAGGAGTACGAGCAGCGCGGCATCATCAAGTCCGGCGCGCAGATGATCAACGCGGTGTCCAACAGCGACGTACCTCACCTGACCATCAACATGGGTGCGTCGTACGGCGCTGGCAACTACGGCATGTGCGGCCGGGCATACGAGCCGCGTTTCCTCTTCACCTGGCCGAACGCGAAGTCGGCGGTGATGGGTCCGGCACAGTTGGCCGGTGTGTTGTCGATCGTGGCGCGGGCGTCGGCTGAGGCACGAGGGCAGACGTACGACGAGGCCGCCGACGCCGCGATGCGGGAGATGGTCGAGAACCAGATAGAGGCGGAGTCGAAGGCGCTCTTCTTGACCGCTCGGCTCTACGACGACGGCATCATTGACCCGCGCGACACCCGCACCGTCCTCGGCCTCGCGCTGTCTGTCATACACAACACCCCGATTGAGGGACGCCGCGGCTTCGGCGTCTTCCGGATGTAGCCGCGATGCGATCACTCCTGGTGGCCAACCGCGGCGAGATCGCGCGGCGGATCTTCCGCACCGCGCGTGAGATGGGGCTTTCGACGGTCGCGGTGTTCAGCGAAGCGGACGCCGACATGCCGTTCGTGGCTGAAGCCGACCGGGCGGTGATGTTGCCGGGCGTGACGCCCGCCGAGACCTACCTGCGCGGCGACCTGATCGTCGACGCCGCGCGCCGGTCCGGCGCCGACGCCGTCCATCCGGGCTACGGCTTCCTGGCCGAGAACGCGGACTTTGCCCGGCAGGTCACCGAGGCCGGGCTCACCTGGGTCGGCCCGCCGGCTAGCGCGATCGAGGCGATGGGCTCGAAGCTCGAAGCCAAGCGGCTGATGCGCGAGGCCGGCGTCCCGGCGCTGCCATGGGCGGACGACCTCGCTGATGCTGACACCGTCGGATTGCCGTTGCTGGTCAAGGCGTCGGCGGGCGGCGGCGGCCGCGGAATGCGGATCGTGCGCGATGCCGCATCGTTGGCCGACGCCGTCGATGCCGCCCGGCGCGAGGCCGGCAGCGCCTTCGGCGACGACACGGTGTTTCTCGAGCGCTACCTCGACGACCCTCGCCACATCGAGGTGCAAGTCTTCGCCGACGGTCACGGCAACGTGGTCTCGCTCTTCGAGCGCGAGTGCTCGATCCAGCGGCGCCACCAGAAGATCGTCGAGGAAGCGCCGTCACCGGCGGTTGATGCCGAGCTCCGTGCTCGGCTGGGCGAGGCCGCGGTCGCTGCCGCTAAGGCGGTCGGCTACCTCAGCGCCGGGACCGTCGAGTTCGTGATGGCGTCCGACGGTGCCTACTACTTCCTCGAGATGAACACCCGGCTGCAGGTCGAGCATCCGGTCACCGAGTTGGTCACCGGGTTGGACCTGGTGCGGCTGCAGTTGCTGGTCGCGATGGGGGCGCCGTTGCCGGCGTCGGCACTGGAGCCGACGCTGGGCGGCCACGCCATCGAGGTCCGGCTCTACGCCGAGGACGCGGCGAACGACTTCCTTCCGGTCACTGGCACGCTGCGCTCCTTCGTGGTGCCGGACGGTGTGCGGGTGGACAGCGGCATCGAGTCCGGCAGCGTCGTGTCGCCGTACTACGACCCGATGCTTGCCAAGGTGATTGCGCACGCGCCGACCCGGCGCGAGGCGGCCGGCCGGCTCGCGCATGCGCTGCGCGCGACGCGGCTGCACGGCGTCACCACGAACCGCAACCTGCTGGTGCGGATCTTGGAAGAGTCCGAGTTCCTGGCCGGTGGCACCGACACCGGCTACCTCGACCGGCACGACCCCGCGGCGCTGTCGGCGCCGCTGACTGACGGCGCGGCCGAGCGGACGCATGTTGTCGCCGCCGCAATGGCGCTGCAGCATCGCAACCGTCGGACCGCCAAGGTGTGGGGCCGGCTACCGAGCGGCTGGCGCAACAACCCCTCGCAGCCGCAACGCGCCGAGTTGGCGACAGCCGGCGCAACGGCGGTTGTCAGCTACGCCTTCGGTCGCGCTGGCGCCATCACGCTGGACATCGCCGGGGAGCCGGTCGACGTCGCCGTGCACGGGTACGGCGACGGCTCTGCCGTCGACCTCACTGTCGATGGCGTGCGGATGACGGTCAGCGTCGCGATCGATGCGGCCGGCCGGACGATCGACGTTGACAGCGCTGCGGGGTCGTCGTCGTACACGCTGATCCCGCGGTTCACCGATCCCAGCGAGGAGCTGGCGGCCGGCTCGCTGGTCGCGCCGATGCCGGGGTCGGTCGTGCGCGTGCTCGTCGACTCGGGGGCGACGGTGGCAACGGGCGATCCGCTGGTGGTGCTCGAGGCGATGAAGATGGAGCACACCGTGGCCAGTCCGGCCGACGGCACGGTGGTTGACGTGAAGGTGCAGGCTGGAAGCCAGGTAGACGCCGGGACCGTCTTGGTGGTCGTCGAGTCGTAACCGCCAGAGCCGTCGGGAGGCGAGCGTGAAGATCGCGGATTGTTCGGCGATTGTCACCGGGGGAGCGAGTGGGCTCGGCTATGCGACGGCGGCGCAGCTCGCCGAAGCCGGCGCGCAGGTGGTGATCGCGGACCTGCCGCACTCGACCGGCGCCGACCGGGCGCTCGACCTGGGCGTCGAGTTCGTCGCAACGGACGTGACCGACGCGGAGGCGGTCGCCGCTGCGGTCGATGCCGCCGCCGCGTTGGCGCCGTTGCGGATCGTGGTCAACTGCGCCGGTGTCGGCACGCCGGGGCGGGTGCTCGGGAAGTCCGGCGTGATCTCACTCGAGCAGTTCGAGTTCGTGGTCCATGTGAACCTGATCGGAACGTTCAACATGATCCGGCTCGCCGCCGCGGCGATGGCGAAGACCGATCCGATCGATGGCGAGCGGGGCGTCATCGTCAACACGGCGTCGGTCGCGGCCTTCGACGGGCAGGTCGGTCAGGCGGCGTACGCCGCGTCCAAGGGGGGTGTCGTCGGCATGACGCTGCCGATCGCCCGCGACCTGGCGTCGGCGTTGATCCGCGTGGTCGCGATCGCGCCCGGCGCCATGGATACGCCGATGCTCGCCAGGCTGCGGGCGGCGACGCCTGGGTCGCCGGGACAGCAGTCGCATCCATCGCGGCTGGGCCGGCCTGAGGAGTACGCCGCACTCGCGCGCCACATCGTCGAGAACCCGATGCTCAACGGCGAGGTCATCCGCCTAGACGGCGCCATCCGGATGGGCCAGCGCTAGCGAGATTTCCAGCCGGCGATGAAACCGGCGACTCGACTGCTGCGTCCAAGGTGCAACTGCGGACCGGGAGGTCGGGGTGGACGCATCGCGACGGCGCTACTTGTTGCTGGGCGTTGCCGTACTGGTGGTGTTGCTGGCCGGCGTCTTCGCGCTCGGTGCCTTACTGCCGGGCGGTCACGACTCTGCGAACGGCGCCGGCAGCAGTGGCTCGTCCGGCGCCGCCGAACATTCGGCGATTGGGACGGGCGGATTGCCTTCGGCGCCCGGGGTGCGCGCTGCGCCCGAGATACCGAGCCGGGCGGCCGCTGCTACCAGCGGCGGGGCAACGGCGCCGGTCCCTGATGTCGTCAACGGACCGGGTGCCACTGCTTCCGGTTCCGGCGCGGTCAGCGCCGCGGTGGACCAGACGACCGCAACGCGCATCGTGCGGACCGGAAGCATCTCGCTGGTGGTCGCGGGCAACGACGTCGCATCGACGGTTGACCGGGTGAGTGCGGTGGCGACGTCGCTCGGCGGCTACGTGCAGAGCAGTGACACCGAGCGGGGCTCGGCACCCAGCGGGACGGTCACGCTGCGGATGCCGGTCGCGAAGTTCGGCGAGGCCGTCGCACGGACGGAGCAGCTCGGCCACGTGGTGTCGGCGTCGACGAGTTCGCGTGACGTGACGGGGCGCTACGTCGACCTCGTCGCGCGCGAGCATTCACTTCGGCAGACCCGGGCGACGTACCTCGCGATCCTGTCGCACGCCTCGACGATCGGCGCGACGCTCGCGGTGCAGAACCGGATCGACGACGTACAGAGCCAGATCGAACAGCTGCAAGGCCAGATCTCGCTGCTGCGTCACCAGAGCGCGGACGCAACGCTGAGCGTCGACGTCACGACTGCCGGCGTACCCGTGCCGCATCGTCACCACGCCACTGGACTGACAGCGGCCTGGCACACCACGACGCATCGATTTGCCCGTGGCTTCGAGGCGATCGTCGGCATCCTCGGCCCGCTGCTCCTGGCCTTGCTGATCGCGGCGCTGTTGGTCGCGGCCGCGTTCTTCGGTCGGCGCGCGGTCCGGCGGTTCGCCCGCTGAGAGCAGGACTCGCGACGGCAGAGGCGAAGCCATTGGGATGCGTCGTCGCCTGATCGCTGCCGCCCTCGCCGTGGCAGCGAGCGTCGGCGTCGTGGCGGCGATCCCGGCGCAGGGGGCGGCTGACCGCAACCCGATCCTCACCGTGGACGGGGGCTCGCTGCTCAACCTCTGCTACCAGGACATCGGCACGACGATCAATACGCCGACGTACGCCGCCTGCCGCGGCTTGCAGGCGCTCGCCAACGCCGCGTCGGCCACCTGCAGGTTGCCGCTGCGTGCGCTGCCGACCGATCCCGCGATCACGGAGGACTGCGCGATCCTCGACGGCCGCGAGGTCAGTGAGGCGAAGATCGAGCGGTTCCAGCACAGCTGGCTGCACCACGCCCTCGCGCTGCAGAACCGGCTGGATCGGCGGGTGCCGCTCTACGAGGCGCAGATCCCCGCCACGCACAACTCGTTCAACGCCTCGTCGTACGTCCTGCCGGCGAAGTCGTCGTCGCCGTACTACCTGCCGTCGCTGACCAACCTGGACCCGAACCAGGTGTACTCGCTCACCGACCAGTTGCGGATGGGGATCCGTGGGCTCGAGGTCGACCTGCACTGGGTGCCGAGCATCTACGGCAACCTGCTGACCACCGGTGGCTTTTGGGTTGACGTCTGCCACGGCCAGTCGACGGCCGTGCCCGGCCTGCCGTTCAACGTGCACATCGGATGCACCGTCGACCGGTCGCTGCAGAACACCCTGCTCGAGCTGCGCCGCTGGGTGGCACGGCACCCGCACCAGTTCCTGCTGATCTACCTGGAGAACCAGCTCGACGGCAACCTTCAGGCGCACAACATCACCGCGCGGCTGATCCGGCAGACCTTCGGCCACTGGGTCTACCGACCGCCCTCGTCGCTACTACCGGGCGAGTGCGCGTCGATGCCGTACGGCACGAGCGAGCATCACATCCTGGCCACCGGCGCCCGGGTGATGTTTGTCGGCAACTGCGGCCCCGGTGCCTGGAACCGCGAGGTGTTCACCCGCGGCCCGCTGTGGAACGAGAGCGGCAACCCGACGACGTACGGCGCCGCCGACTGCGCCGCCGATGAGAAGGCGCGGGAAGCCCACGACGTGTTCCGGCGGTGGTACCAGGAGAGCCCGTTCCTGGAAGCGTTGATGGAAGCGACCCAGACGATGACGCCGGCGGCGACCCGGCGAATGGTGCGGTGCGGCGTGAACCTCACCGGCTGGGACCAGCTGCTGCCAGGTGACGGCCGGCTCAACGCGTTCGTGTGGAGCTGGGCCCGCGGCGAGCCGGCGGTGGGCGGCGGGCGATGCGCCTACCAGGACCGCCGCGGCCGGTTCCGGACGAGTGCCTGCGACGTACGCCGCCCCGCCGCCTGCGTCGACCGAGATTTCGACTGGCACGTCACGAAGGCGGTCGGCCCGGCCTGGCGCGGCGCGGCGCTGTGCCGCCGCGAGTTTCCGCACGCCCGCTTCGGGGTCCCGCCCAACGGCTACCGCAACGCACAGCTGCGCGCTGCCCGCAACGCCAGCGGGCCGCGGGTCTGGCTGGACTACGGCGAGGTCCACGGCCGTTGGCGCAGCGACGTGGTGCCGTCGTCGCTTCGCTAGTGTCAGTGGCCGTGACGGATCGCTACGGCCTGACCTTCCCGTTCGACGGCATCCCGTTGCCGGAGCAGCGCAGCGTCGTCGAGGCGATGCCGGACCTCGGCTACACCGACCTGTGGTCCGCCGAGTCCAACGGCACCGACGCGTTTGCGCCGCTGGCGCTCGCCAGCATCTGGGCGCCACAGTTGCGGCTGGCGACCGCGATCGCGCCGGTCTACACCCGGGGCCCAGGGACGCTGGCGATGTGCGCCGCGACGATGGCGGCGATCGCGCCCGGCCGGTTCGTGCTCGGCATCGGCTCGTCCTCACCGACCATCGTCGAGAACTGGAACGCCATCGATTTCGACGAGCCCTATCGGCGCGTCCGCGACACGGTTCGCTTTCTGCGGACGGCGCTCACCGGTGCGAAGGTCACCGAGAAGTACGAGACGTTCGCGATCGACGGCTTCCGGCTGGCCGCGCCGCCGCCGGAGCCGCCGCCGATCTTCGTTGCCGCGCTGCGCAGCGGCATGCTGCGGCTGGCCGGGCGGGAGGCCGACGGCGCGATCGTCAACTGGCTGTCGCCGGATGACGTGCGGACGGTCGCGCCGTACGTTCACGAAGGCGGCGCCGACAAGGAGATCGTTGCCCGGATCTTCGTCGCGCCGACCGCCGACGCCGACATGGCGCGCGCGGTCGGCCGGTTTGCCTTGGCGGCGTACCTCACCGTCCCGGTCTACCGCGCCTTCCACGACTGGCTCGGCCGCACCGAGATCATGCAGCCGATGCAGGACGCTTGGGCGGCCGGTGACCGCAAGGGCGCGCTCGCCGCGATCCCGGACGAGCTGGTCGACGACCTCGTCGTACACGGCGCGCCGGAGGCCTGCCGCGAGCGGGTGCAGGCCTACCTCGAGGCCGGCGTGACCACGCCGACACTCGCGATCCTGCCGGTCGGCGTCACCGCCCCCGACGCCGCCCGCCTCCTCGCCCCTCGCTAAGTCCGCGTTACTGCCCGGTCCGCCCCACCAAGTCTGTGTTGATCATGAGCGGTTTCGCACGAATCGGGGCGAAAGTTGCGAAATCGCTCATGATCACCGGGGAGGTCGGTCGGGGGTTGGTCTGGGTTATCCACACGAAGTCACGAGGCGGGCTGGATGCACCGACTGGCGCGCGCGCATCGGACGGCAGCCAGGCGGCGTAACTCTGCGGCATGGACCGCAACGACCTTGCCGCCTTACGCGCGCTCGCCGCGACGCAGGATGGGTTGGTAACCGCGCCGCAGGCTCGTCGCTTTGGCGTCACCTGGTGTGACGTTGAGCGCAACCGTCGAAGGAACGACTGGGCGCGGCTGGCGCAGGGCGTGTATCTGATTGATGTCGGCCAGTACGGCGACGAGCTTCCGGCTCGAATCTGGTGGCGCGCGGCGCTGCTCGCGCACGGTCCTGGCAGTTGCCTTGCGGCCAAGACGGCCGTGCGCGCACTCGGGCTGAGCGGGCTGATCGGTTGGGAACGCGTGATTGAGATTGCGACCCGCACCGGACTGTCGCGCCATCCGCGCGCCGCGGTGCGGCGGTGCACGCTGGATCGCGATGGCCCGCTCGTCGTCGTACGGCAGTTTGCGGTGCCAGACTGCGAAGTCACGACGGTCGACGGGTTGCCCGTCCGTAGCGCACCGCTGTCGGTTGTTGACGCTGCCCTCGACTGCGATCGCCCTACGACGCTGAGCCTGCTGGACTCGGCGCTTTTCACGGGCGCGGTTTCCGAAGCTGAACTGCGCGACGCGGTCGAACGGGCGGCGCATCGACGAGGCATTGTCAGACTGCGGGAGATGCTCGAACTCGCCGACGCGCGAGCGGCGTCACCCCTCGAATCGCGGGTTCGGCTCGCCTGCATCGATGGTGATGTGCCGCCCGACGAGTTGCAGTACGCCGTTCGCAACGCGGGCGGCTACGTCATTGCGATCGGCGACCTGGCATGGCACAAACGGCGGCGCCGGCCGCTGATCGCAGAAGCCGACGGCGCCGACGTCCATGCCACGCCGGCGGCGGTGTATCGCGACCGGTGGCGTGGCAATGCCCTCGTGGCCGAGGCATGCGACACCGTGCGCTTCACCTACGCCGACGCGTTGCGGCCGCCGTACATCGTCGGTGTCATTCGCCACGCGCTCGCCTCAGCTTGACCCCACGCCAAGCCGCTCGCCCCACGCCAAGCCGTTCACCCCCGCTGGCGATGATCATGAGCGGTTTCGCAGATTTCACGGTGATTCGTGCGAAAACGCTCATGATCATCGCAAAGAACCGCAACAGAACGCAGGGGCGCGGGGCGGGCGTTCGTCAGGCGCTGGCGGTGATCCAGCGGCGGGGGTTGTCGATCATCATGGTCTCGATCTGCTCGTCGCTGACGCCGCGCTCGCGCAACGCCGGCAGCACGTCGTTCGTGACGTGCAGGTAGTGCCAGTTCGGTGACATCGGGGCGAAAGCGGGATCGATCCAGTCGATGTAGCAGGCGGCGTCGTGCGCGAGCAGCATCTGCTCGGCAAACCCGCGGCGGCACATCTCCGCGACCGTCTCGACGCGTTGCTCGAACGGCAGATACACGTCGATGCCGAAGCGGTCCATGCCGAGGAAGTAGCCGCGCTCGCCGAGTTCGGTGAGATGGTCGACGTCTGCGCTGTCACCGCAATGGGCCAGCATCACGTGCTTCGGGTCGACCCCGGTTTCCCGGATCACGGCATCGACGTCGAGTCCGCGTCGCTCCCGGGAATCGGTGTGCACCATGATCGGCGCGCCGGTCTGCTGGTGGGCGCCGATCACGGCGCGCAGCACCCGCTCGACACCCTCAACCATGCCCCGAGCGTCGACCGCGCACTTGAGGAAGGCGGCTCGTACGCCGGTGCCCGCGATCCCTTCCGTCAGGTCGCGGACGAACAGCGGGACCATCGGCTCCGGAAGGTCGAGCCCGAAGATCGGGCCACGCATCCGGAAGAAGCTCGGCACCTCGTCGTAGGTATAGACGCCGGTCGCGACGACGATGTTGAGGTCGACCTGGGCCGCGATCCGCACGATTCGCGGGATGTAGCGGCCGAGTCCTACGACCGTCGGATCGAAGATCGTGTCGATGCCGTTGGCCTTCAGCGCGGTGAGCTTCTCGATCGCCTCGGCGACCCGCCGCTCCTCGTCCCACTCGTCCGGGTAGTTCTGTTGCACGTCCGGGGTGAGCACGAAGACGTGTTCATGGCACAAGGTGCGGCCGAGGGCACCGGAATCGACGGTGCCCCCGGCCGTGGGGATCTCGGTCAATCAGCGAGCCAATGGCATGGTCGGTAGGACCGTCTTGCCGAAGGTCGAGTTCGTGACGCCCGCGAACGACGCGTACCAAGCCGCCGCCGCCGTCGCGACTCCGACCCAGCCGCCGGCGTGGTTCAGGCTGGAGCTGGAGTGGTAGGCACCGATGGTCAGCAGCACGTAGGTGACGGTCAGCAGCACGAACACGAGGAGTACGGCGCCGCTCACCCGCATCGCGGCGATCGTCATGTAGAAGGTGAAGATCGCCCAGGCGAGCAGGAACGTGCCGACGATCACGGGGATCTCGCCCGCCTCCGAGCTGGGGATGCTGGGGATGATGTGCACGCTCAAGTACCAGTAAGCGATCCAGAACGCGCCGTACGACGAGAACGCCAGCGCGCCGAACGTGTTGCCGCGCTTGAACTCCCACATGCCGGCGAGTAGCTGCGCGCCGCCGCCGTAAGCGAGCGCAAGGGCGACGGCACCGGCGACCGCCGTGGGCCAGATCGTGGTGTTGGAGATGCTGAGGACGAACGTGGTCATCGCGAATCCGGCGAGACCGAGCGGAGCCGGGTCGGCGATGATCGACGAGGGTGGGACAGGACGTTCGCTTACCTGATCTGACATGCGCTACTCCTCCTTGTCGCTACTCGCTGACATTCGTTCGCGGATTGCATCGGTAACGGTGGGATCGAGCAGGGTCGTGACGTCGCCGAGCTGACGGTTTTCGGCGATGTCACGGAGCAGCCGGCGCATGATCTTGCCGCTGCGGGTCTTCGGGAGCTCCGGAGTGACGAGCACCTGCCGGGGCTTGGCGATCGGTCCGATCTGCTTCGCGACGTGGTCACGCAGTGACTGCACGAAGGCGTCGCCGCTGGCTTCGTCCTCGGCGACGTTCCCGCGAGGCGTGACGAACGCGACGATCGCCTGGCCGGTGGTCGCGTCGGTCGCTCCGACGACCGCCGACTCGGCGACCGAGGGGTGGCCGACCAGCGCGTGCTCCACCTCGGTGGTGGAGATCCGGTGGCCGGAGACGTTCATCACGTCGTCCACCCGGCCGAGCAGCCAGATGTCCCCGTCCTCGTCCTTCTTCGCGCCGTCGCCGGCGAAGTAAAGGCCGGGGAACCGCGACCAGTAAGTCTGCTTGTACCGCTCGTCGTCCCCCCAGATGCCGCGTAGCATCCCGGGCCACGGCTCGGTGATGACCAGGAAGCCGCCACCGCCGTTCGGGACCGGTTTGCCCTCATTGTCGACGACGTCAGCGCTAATCCCTGGGAATGGCGTCATCGCCGCGCCGGGCTTTGTCGACGTGACGCCGGGCAGTGGCGTGATCAAAATGCCGCCGGTCTCGGTCTGCCACCAGGTGTCGACGACCGGCGTGCGGCCGGAGCCGACGTTCTCGCGGTACCAGATCCAGGCCTCCGGGTTGATCGGTTCGCCCACGGAACCCAGCACCCGCAGCGACGACAGGTCATAGGGCTCCAGCACCTCGGCACCCCACTTCATCAGGGTGCGGATCGTCGTCGGAGCCGTGTAGAGGATGGTGACTTTGAACGCCTCGATCAGCTTCCACCACCGGTCCTTGTCGCCCGGGTGCGGAGTGCCCTCGTACATCAAAGACGTCGCGCCGTTGATCAGCGGTCCGTAGACGATGTAGCTGTGGCCGGTGATCCAGCCGATGTCGGCCGCGCACCAGTAGACGTCGGTCTCCGGCTTCAGGTCGAAGACCATCCGGTGGGTGGCAGCGACGTGGGTCAGGTAGCCGCCAGTGGTGTGCAGGATGCCCTTCGGCTTCGCGGTCGTCCCGGAGGTGTACATCAGCAGCAGCGGCTGCTCGGCGTCGAACGCCTCCGCGGTGTGCTGGTCGGACGCCGAGTCGACGACGTCGTGCCACCACACGTCGCGGCCATCCGTCCAGTCCACGTCGGTGCCGGTGCGGCGTACGACGATGACATTCTTGACGGTCGGGCATTCGGTGATCGCCTCGTCGACGGCCGGCTTCACCGGCGCCGGCTCGCCGCGGCGGAACTGCCCGTCGGTTGTGACCACCAGGCTGGACTCGGAGTCGTTGATCCGGCCGCGCAGCGAGTCGGCCGAGAAGCCACAGAACACCACGTTGTGGGCGGCGCCGAGCCGGGCGCAGGCCAGCATCGTGTAGATCGTCTCGGGGATCATCGGCATGTAGATCGTCACGCGCGAGTCGGCCCCGATGCCCAGCGACGCGAACGCGTTGGCCGTCTTGCAGACCTCGCGTTGCAGGTCCGCGTAGGTGATGTCGCGGCGCTCGCGGTCGCCGTCGGACACCCAGTGGTAGGCGATCCGGCCGCCGCGCCCGGCGTCGACGTGACGGTCGACCGCGTTGACGCAGGCGTTCAGCGTGCCGCCGACGAACCACCTGGCGAACGGCTCGTTCCATTCCAGGGCCGTCTTCCAGGGGGTGGCCCACTCGAGCGCGTGGGCCTGCTCCTCCCAGAATGCGATCCGGTCCGCGGCGGCTGCGGCATACGTCGCCTCGGTGGCGTTCGCCTCGCGGGCCAGGTCATCAGGGGGAGGGAAGCGGCGGGTTTCGTGATGAAGGGCATCTAGCGCGGCTTCGGACATTCAGCGGCCCCTTCCGCAGTGGACGTGATCACATCCTCTTACCAAGGTCAAGATTGACCACTATTTGTTGATCATGTCATCTCGCGTCACGATGCGACGCAAACCAGGGTGGCGAAACTAGTTCGAGGAATCCCATCGCCGGCCGGCGCGCACTGCATCCAGGCCCTGCCAGATCACGTCCATCACATGCCGCGTCAGGTTGTCGACCGACCCGACCGGTGGCTCGATCCGGGCGGCCAGCCGCTCGGTGGCGCCGACGATGATCTCGGCGTAGAGCCGGGCGGTCTCGCCGGAGGCCGCGGGCGCTTCCGGTTGCAGCAACCCGGCGATCAGCTCGGCTTGCCGGTCGCGGATCCGGTCCAGTGCGGCACCGGCTTGGGACCCCGGCGTCGCGGCGTCGGCAAGCAGCGCGTGCCACGCCGATCGGCGGTCGTCGATGAAACCGAAGTAGGCGCGCAGGCCGCAGGCGAGGGCGGTCTCGGCGTCCGGAGCTTCGGCGACTGCCGCCAGCACCGTGTCCGCCAAGACTTGGCCGGCCTGCTCGACCACCGCCGCGACCAAGCCGTCCTTCGAGCCGAAGTGGTCGTAGAGCAACGGCTTGGTGACACCGGCGCGTTCGGCGATCTCGTCCATCGAGACCGCGCGGATGCCGCGCTCGGCGAACACGGCCTCCGCCACCGCCAGCAGCTGCTGCGCGCGGTCCGCGCGGCTGAGCCGCCGGCGGGTGGTGGACGTCACAGCCTTGGCCACGGGCAACTACTTTACAGGCAGTAGGTTACTAGTAGTAAGTTAATAGTATGACCGAGTTGCCTCAGCACGTCGAGACCGTGATCGTCGGCGCCGGGTTCGCCGGACTTTGCGCCGCCATCAAGCTGGACGAAGCCGGCCGAGGCAACTACGTCGTGCTGGAACGCGCGCCAGACGTCGGCGGCACCTGGCAGGCGAACAGCTACCCCGGCTGCGCCTGCGACGTGCCGAGCCACCTCTACTCGTTCTCGTTCGCGCCGAACCCCGACTGGAGGCATGCCTTTTCGCGGCAGCCGCAGATCTTGGACTACCTGCGTGGCGTCGCGCGCGACTTCGGCGTACTGCCGAAGGTCCGCCTCAACACCACGGTCACCGCCGCCGGCTGGGACGAGCCGACCGGCCGCTGGCAGGTGGAGACCTCCGCCGGCTCCCTTACGGCGGACTACCTGGTGCTCGGCGCCGGCGGACTGTCCGATCCGGCGATTCCCGACATCCCCGGGCTGGCTGGCTTCGCCGGCACGACGTTCCACTCCGCCACCTGGCGGCACGACCACGACCTGACAGGGGAGCGGGTCGCCGTCATCGGCACCGGGGCGTCGGCGATCCAGTTCGTGCCGCACGTGCAGCGGGCGGCCGCCCACCTCACCGTCTTCCAGCGCACCGCCCCGTGGGTGCTGCCGCGCCGCGACCGCGCCTATCGTGGCTGGGAGCGCCGGGTCAACCGGCTCTTCCCGGGAGTGCAGCGCGCGATCCGGCTGCGGATGTACCTGCTGCGGGAGATGTGGCTAATCGGCTTCGCGCTGCGTCCCTCACTGCTGCAGTACGGCGAGAAGCTGGCGTTGCAGCACCTGCACCGGCAGGTGCCGGATCCCGCGCTGCGCGCAAAGCTGACGCCGAACTTCCGGCTCGGTTGCAAGCGGGTGCTGCTGAGCAACGACTACTACCCGGCGCTGTCGCAGCCGAATGTCAGCGTCGAGACCGACCGGATCGTTGAGATCCTGCCCCACGCCGTCGTCACCGAGGGCGCCGATGGCAGCCGGCAGGAGCACCCGGTCGACACCATCATCTTCGGCACTGGCTTCCACGTGACCGATCCGCCGGTCGCTGCGCACGTGCGCGGTCGTGACGGTCGGAGCCTCGCTGAGCATTGGCGGGACGGCGGGATGGCCGCGCTTCATGGCACCACGATCTCGGGCTTTCCGAACCTGTTCATGCTGGTCGGTCCCAACACCGGGCTCGGCCACAACTCGATCGTGTTGATGATCGAGGCGCAGGTGCGTTACATGATTGACCTGCTCGACCAGATGCGGAGGCGCGGCATCGACCAGGTCGAGCCGACCCGCTCCGCGCAGCAGGCCTACAACGACCGGCTGCAGCACCAACTTGCCGGCACGGTGTGGAACACCGGTGGTTGCCAGAGCTGGTACCTCGACGCCAACGGTCGCAACACCACCCTGTGGCCGACGTTCACGTTCGAGTTCATGCGAGAGTTGCGGCGCGCGGACCTAACCGAGTACGCCGTGCACGCGGGTGCTCCCCGGCGGGAGGCGCTCCCCGTCGGGTAGGAGGGGTCACATGCCGGTGATGTCGCCGCTGGATGCGGTGTTCCTGATCCCCGAGACGCGCGAGCAGCCGATGCACGTCGGCAGCCTCGAGCTGTTCACGACGCCGGAGGGCGCCGGCCGCGACTTCCTCGCCGACCTTTACCAGCGGCTGCTCGCCATCGACGAGATCGCGCCGTTGTTTCGCAAGCGACCGCACCGGTCTCTCGCGACCCTCGGCCAGTGGACCTGGCAGTACGACGACGCCGTCGACCTCGAGCACCACGTCCGCCATTCGGCGCTGCCGCGACCGGGACGCGTCCGGGAGCTGCTGGCGTTGGTGTCGCGGCTGCACGGCTCGCTGCTCGACCGGCGGCGGCCGCTGTGGGAGATGCACCTGATCGAGGGGCTGAGCGACGGCCGGTTCGCGATCTACTTCAAGGTTCATCACGCACTGCTCGACGGCGTGGCCGGGCTCCGGCTGCTGCAGCACGTGCTCACCGAAGACGCCGACGACCGGGCGCTGCGGGCGCCGTACCTGCCGCTGCCGTCGACCGGCGACCGCGAGAAGACCGACGGCAATCCGCTGAGCAGCGTCGCCGGCCTCGCCACGACCGCAATCCGCGAGGTCACCTCGCTGCCGCCGGCGGCGTTGCACCTCGGGCAGCGACTGCTCCACGAGCAGGCGGCCGCGCTGCCGAGCCTCGCGCCGCGCACGATCCTCAACGACAGCATCACCGGCGCGCGCCGGTTCGCGGCGCAGTCGTGGCAGCTGAGCCGGCTGCGAGCAGCGGCCGGCCGCACCGGCGCGACGCTCAACGACATCGTCCTCGCGATGTGCGCCGGCGCGCTGCGGCGCTACCTCGACGAGCTCGACGCACTGCCGGACAGCCCGCTCGTGGCGATGGTGCCGGTCTCGCTTCGCGAGGTCGGGGCCGAGGCCGTGTCGGGCAACGCCGTCGGCCTGATCCTGTGCAACCTTGCGACCGACGAGCCCGACCCGCATCGCCGGCTCGAGGCGATCCAGCGGTCGACCCGGCAGGGCAAGCAGATGCTCGCCGGCATGAGTCGGCTGCAGATCACGGCCATGTCCGCGCTGGCGATGGCGCCGCTCGCGCTCGGCATGGTCCCTGGCGCGCACCGGCTCGTGCCGCTGCCGTTCAACCTGATCATCTCGAACGTCCCAGGGCCGCGCCGGCCACTGTGGATGTGCGGCGCGCAGCTCGAGGCGTTCTATCCGCTGTCGATCCCGACGAACGGGCAGGCGCTCAACATCACCGTGACCAGCTACGCCGACCACATGGAGTTCGGCCTGACCGGGTGCCGGCGCACGATGCCGCACCTGCAGCACCTGCTGGCGCACCTCGAGACCTCGCTCGCCGAGTTGGAGCCCAGCGAGAACTGAACCGCCGCGGTCGTTCCCGACGTACCGTTCCGAGGAGACGGTCCACGAGCGATGGGATGACTGATGCGGATCTTCGCCCCGCGCGTCCAGCCGGTCCGGTTGGCTGCGGTCCTGTTGGTGGCGGCCGGAGCGGTCGCGGCATGCGGTGGCAGCAGCGGGAGCGGCAGCACCGGCGCCGCAACCAGCGGCAACACCGGGACCGCGACGGCTGCTGGGCCCCGTCACACCGTGACCGTGGTGGAGACCGAGTTCAAGCTGATGCTGAGCCGGACGTCGATGCCCGCCGGCACCTATACCTTCACCGCCCAGAACCACGGGTCGGCGGTGCACGCGCTCGAGATCAACGGGCCGGGCGTCGCCAACAAGAGCACCGCCGACATCTCGCCGGGGGAGTCGGCGTCGATCACGGTGACGCTGCAGAAGGGCAGCTACGACGTGTTCTGCCCGGTCGCCAACCACCAGATGCTGGGCATGGATGCTCACATCACGGTGACCTGACATGTCCCGCCCGATGCACATTGCGTTCGTCACGCTGCTGCGGCTCGGCGGCGCGGCGATGCTCGGTGCCACCGCCGGCATCCACCTGCTGCTCTACACCCAGGGCTACCGGACGGTGCCCAAGATCGGTGCGCTGTTCCTGCTCACCGGCGTCGTCGGGTCCGTGCTGTGCCTCGCCGTGCTGTTGCCGCGAGGCTGGCTCGGGTCGGCGGTCGCCCTGGCCGCGGCCGGCTTCGAGGTGGTCACGCTGGCGGCCATCCTGCTCAGCCTGGAGCGGTCCCGCGGCATCTTCAACTTCAAGGAGACCTGGCTGGCTCCGCACGTCACGCAGAGCATCTGGGTGGAGTGCATCGGCGCCGTGATCCTGACCATTCTCGCGATCGCCCTGTTGCCGCCGTTGAACCGACGACTCGTCGCAGCCGTACCAGGGGGGTGACCTGGGCGATGGCCGAGACGGACGACGTAGCGCTGCGCGAGCTGTACGACGCGCACGCCGCCGCGCTGCTCGGCTACGCGATCCGGCTGACGAACGGTGACCGCGGCCGCGCCGAGGACATCGTGCAGGAGACCCTGCTGCGGGCCTGGCGGAATCGCGACGCGCTGGACGAGAGCCGAGGGCCGCTGCGGCCGTGGCTGTTCACGGTGGCTCGGCGGATCGCAATCGACGCCTACCGGGCGCGCTCGGCTCGGCCCGCCGAGGTCGACGACTCGATCCTCGCGGTGGTGCCGGGCAGCGACGAGATCGACTCCGCGCTCGACCGGTTGATCATCGCCGATGCGCTCTCGGCCCTATCCGCTGAGCATCGCGCCGTGCTCGTCGAGACCTACTACCGCGGCCGCTCGGTGGCCGAAGCAGCGGCCGCGCTCGGCGTGCCGGCAGGCACGGTGAAGTCACGCGCGTTCTACGCGCTCCGAGCGATGAAGCTGGCGCTCGCTGAACGGGGGGTCGTGACCACATGAGCGCGCCGCTCAACTGCCAGGACGCGAATATCGCGATCGGGGCCTACCTGCTCGGCGCGTTGGAACCCGACGAGCACGCCGCCGTCGAGGCGCACGTCGCCGACTGCCCGACCTGCCGGAGCACCGTCGACGAGCTCGCCGGCCTGCCGCCGCTGCTGTCGCGGCTGACCATCGACGATGTCGCGATGCCACTCCCGACGCCGTCGGAGGACCTGTTCGACCGGATGGCCGCCCAGGCCCGAGCAGAGACCGGCCAACAGCGGCGGGCACACAGGGCCCGGCGCTGGCTCGCGGTCGCCGCGGCCGCGGTCGTGCTGGCAGGCGCCGGCGTCGGCGCATGGGTCGCGACCTCCGGCGGCGGCAATGGGCAGGTCGCAGTCACCGCCGGGTCGGTCCACATGGCGGTGGTCGCGAGCGAGCAGGCAAACGGCACCGCCTTCCACGTCATGGTGTCCGGGCTGCCGCCGGACGAGCACTGCCGGCTGGTGGCGGTCGCCGACGACGGCGAGCGCGAGCTGGCCGGGGCCTGGAACGCGACGTACGCCGGGCAGGCCCAGGTGACCGGCTCGACGACGATCCCACGCAGCGAACTGGCGTCGTTGGTGCTGCTCGGCAACGGCGGCACGCAGCTCGCCGAGCTCCCGCTATAACCGCCGGCGTCTAACCGACTGGCCACAGTCGCACAAATCGGCACTCGACCGGTTCGGGTGCCAGCCTCCCGGGGCACGCCTCATCTGAGACGACCGGGCGCGCCGAGGACGGAGTGCTAGTGGAGCAGGCCGCGCATCCCAGGCGCAGCCTAGGAAGCAACCGGGGTGACCAGGCGGGGCTCGTGCTCGAGCCGTCGCGCAGCGCACCGGCGCTGGCCCGCCGCGCGGTGCACGAGTTCGCCTACCAGCGGTTTTCGCAGGAGACCAGCGAGACCGCGGAACTGCTCACCTCGGAGTTGGTGACCAACGCGGTGACCCACGGCTGGGGTCCGGTTACGGTGGCGGTCAGCGGCTCCGGCCGGCAACTGTCGGTGGCGGTGGGTGACGCCAACCCGGCACCGCCGGTGGTGCGGCCGGAAGAGCTGGAGGCGCTTGGCGGCCGTGGGCTTCGGCTGGTGGGATCGCTGGCGAAGGCGTGGGGCGTGACGGCGCGGGCGGACAGCGCCGGCAAAGAAATCTGGTTTCGGCTGGCGTAGTCGCCGGTCTTGACGAGTATCGAACATATGTTCGATACTCGTCCATCATGCCAGCCAGCGCCGCCGTCGTACCCGCAGTCGCAACTGCGCCGGCGCTGCCGGTGGTCGAGGCGTTGCAGCCGGTGCTGCCCGCCGGGATCCGGCGGGGGAGCACGGTCGCCGTGTCCGGATCCATGTCGTTGCTGCTCGCCGTCGTCGCGGCGGCGACCGTGGAAGGGTCCTGGTGCGCGCTGGTCGGGATGCCGCCGATCGGCGCCGACGCGGCAGTCGAGCAAGGGGTGGTGCTGTCGCGGCTGCCGGTCGTGCCGGCGCCCGGCGACCGCTGGCCGACCGTGGTCGGGGCGCTGCTCGACGCCGTCGACGTCGTCATCGCCCGGCCGCCGACCCGGCTGTCCGACGGTGAGATCAGGCGGCTGGCCGCCCGCACCCGGGCGAGGGGGTCGGTGCTGGTGCCCTACCTCGACGCCGGCGCCCGTTGGCCGGGAGCGGACGTCCGGTTGTGCGCCGGGCGCCGGCACTGGAGCGGCATCGAGGCGGGGTACGGCCGGCTGCGCCGCCGCCGGTTGACCGTCACCGCGGAGGGCCGGGGGACCGCGGCCCGTTCCCGCTCGGTGACGCTGTGGCTGCCGGCCGACGACGGCGGCT
The DNA here is from genome assembly GCA_035550315.1 of Mycobacteriales bacterium. Lineage (GTDB taxonomy): Bacteria > Actinomycetota > Actinomycetes > JAFAQI01 > JAFAQI01 > DASZPL01. Next base: position 35,874 of record DASZPL010000098.1, read on the forward strand.
GCGCACCCGCGCTGGCGCCGGTGGCACCGGACCGCCCGGCCGAGCTGACGGTCGCCCGGGCAGGGTGAGATGCCGGCACCGCCACGGATGCTCACCGTGTGGTGCCCGGACTGGCCGGTCACCGCGGCGCGGTTGACCGCCGGGATCGACCGGGCGGAGCCGGTTGCGGTGGTCACCGCCAACCGCGTGGTGACCTGTTCGGCCGCGGCCCGCGATCTGGGCGTCCGGCGCGGGATGCGGCGCCGCGACGCCCAGGCGCGCTGCCCGCAGCTCGCCGTACTCCCTCGCGACGACGCGATCGAAGCGCGGCGGTTCGAGCCGGTCGTCGTCGCGGTGGAGGCGATCACGCCCGGCGTCAGCGTCACCCGGCCCGGCTTGGTGAGCGCTGGGGCGCGCGGCGCCGCCCGCTACTTCGGTGGTGACGAGCCGCTGGTCCGCGTCATCGCGGCGGCGGTGGGCGAGGCCGTCGAGGAGTTCTCGGTCGGGATCGCCGACGGTCCGTTCGCGGCCGAGCAAGCGGCGCGGCGCGGGCTGGTCGTGCCGGCCGGCCAGTCGGCCCGGTTCCTTGCCGACCTGCCGATCGGCGTCCTGGACGACGCGGCGTTGGTCGACCTGCTGCTGCGGTTGGGCATCCGGACGCTGGGCGGGTTCGCGGCGCTGCCGGCGGCGGAGGTGGCCGGCCGGTTCGGTCCGGCAGGCGTGTGGGCGCACCGGCAGGCCGGCGGCTGCGACGACCGGTTGCTGGGTGCCCGCCGGCCGCCGCCCGACTGCACCCTGACCGTCGAGCTCGACCCGCCGGTGGACCGCGCCGACACCGTCGCGTTCAGCGTGCGCAGTGGCGCCGAGCGATTCATCGCCGGCCTGGCCGGGCACGGCCTCGCCTGCACGTGTGTCGAGCTGGAAGTGCTCACTGACCACGACGAGGTGCTGGTGCGCCGCTGGCGCCACACCGGCGTGCTCACCGCGGCCGACGTGGTCGACCGGATCCGTTGGCAGCTCGAAGGGTGGCTGCATGCGGCCACCCCCCAGCGGCCGTCGGCAGGCATCGTCCGGGTGCGGATCATCCCGATCGAGTCCGTGCCGGCCGGCGCGCATCAGCAAGCGATCTGGGGCGGGGTCGGTGCGGCCGACGAGCGCGCGCACCGCGGGCTCGACCGGGTGCACAGCATCCTCGGGCACGGCTCGGTGTTGCTGCCGGCGCTCGACGGTGGCCGGGAGCCGCGGCAGCGCACCCGGCTGGTGCCGTGGGGCGAGGAGATCGCGCCGGCGCGGTCACCGGATGCGCCCTGGCCGGGGCGGTTGCCGTCGCCCGCGCCGTCGGTGCTGGTGGACCCGCCGCGCCCGGTGGCGGTGCTCGACGACCGCGGCCGGCCGGTCGTCGTCACCGACCGCGGTGGCGTGCCCGCGCCGCCCAGCTGCCTCACTCTGTCCGGCCAGCCGCTGGCGATCACGGCGTGGGCGGGACCGTGGCCGGTGGACGAGCGGTGGTGGGACTCGACGTGTGCCCGCCGGGCCGCCCGGCTGCAACTGGTCGACGTCCACGGCCGTGCCTACCTGGTCGCCTGCGAGCTGGGCGGCGCCGAGCCGCGCTGGTCGCTGGAAGGGATCTACGACTGATGGGCTGGCAGAACCCGCCGGTGCCGTGGCGGGAGCTGGAACGCCGGCTCTCCGGGCGCCCGGCGGCGACGGACCGGGAGGACAACGACGGCGTCACCTGGACCCGCCGCCGGCCGGCGTACGACCCGGGTCCGGTCTCGCGGCCCGCGCGGACGACGCCGTTCGCGGAGCTGCATGCGCACTCGTCGTTCAGCCATCTCGACGGTGCCAGCACGCCGGAGGAGCTGGTCACCGAGGCGGTCCGGCTGGGGCTGACCGGGCTGGCGCTGACCGACCACAACGGGATGTACGGCGTGGTCCGGTTCATCGAGGCGGCCGAGGCCGTGGGGCTGCCGACGATTTACGGTGCCGAGCTGTCGCTCGACATCCCGGTGCCGCGCACCAACGCGGAGCGGTCGATCGCTGCACGCTCCGGCATGCCCGACCCGACGGGACGCCATCTGCTGGTGCTGGCGCGCGACCCGCAGGGGTACGCCGCGCTGTGCCGGACGATCAGCGTCGCGCAGCGACGCGGCGGGGCAAAGGGCCGGCCGGTCTACGACCTCGACGAGGTCACCGACGCGGCGGCCGGGCACTGGCTGGTGCTGACCGGTTGCCGCAAGGGGCCGGTGCGCGCGGCGCTGGAGTCCGGCGGGTTCGGAGCGTTCGCCCTGGATCCGGCACGGCGGGCACTGGCGGAGCTGGTCGACCGGTTCGGCCGGGACAACGTCGCCGTCGAGCTCACCCACGCGCTCGACCCGCTGGCCGACGAGCGCTACGACGCCCTGACCCGGCTGGCGGCCGAGGCCGGCGTGACCGCGGTGGCAACCACGGCGGCGCACTACCACGCGTCACCGCGCCGCCGGCTGGCCACGGCGGTGGCGGCCGTGCGCGCGCGCAGCAGCCTCGACGAGCTCGACGGCTGGTTGCCGGCATGGGCCGACCAGCAGCTGCGCGGCGGCGATGAGATGGCGGCCCGGTTCGCCCGCTGGCCGGGCGTCGTCGCGGCTGCCGCCCGGCTTGGAGAGGAGTTGGCGTTCTCGCTGCGGCTGATCGCGCCGAGCCTGCCGCCGTACCCCGTGCCGCCGGGCCACACCGAGATGAGCTACCTCCGGCAGATCACCGAAGCCGCGGCCGGGCAGCGATACGGCCCGCGCGGCTCGGCGAACGAGAAAGCGTGGGCGCAGATCGAGCACGAGCTGACGGTCATCGAGGAGCTGGGCTTCCCGGGCTACTTCCTCGTGGTCTGGGACATCGTGGAGTTCGCCCGCTCGCGCGGCATCCTCTGCCAAGGCCGTGGGTCCGCCGCCTGCTCCGCGGTGTGTTACGTGCTCGGCATCACCGCGGTCGACGCGGTCGGCTACGACCTGCTGTTCGAGCGGTTCCTCGCCGCCGAGCGGGGCGAGCCGCCGGACATCGACATCGACATCGAGTCCGGCCGGCGGGAAGAGGTCATCCAGTACGTCTACGACCGGTTCGACCGCGACCACGCCGCCCAGGTCGCCAACGTCATCACCTACCGGCCGCGGTCCGCGGTCCGCGACGTGGCGAAGGCGCTCGGCTATTCGACCGGCCAGCAGGACGCGTGGAGCAAGAACATCGAGTACGGCCACGGCGCGGGGTGGCGGGCGGGGGGGAGCGGTGGGACCGTGGGCGCGCCGCCCGAGGTGGTCGAGCTGGCGGCCGAGCTGACCGGGGCGCCGCGCCACCTCGGCATCCACTCCGGCGGCATGGTGATCTGCGACCGGCCGATCGTCGAGGTCTGCCCGGTCGAGTGGGGCCGGATGCCGGGCCGCACCGTGTTGCAGTGGGACAAGGAGGACTGCGCCGGCATCGGGCTGGTGAAGTTCGACCTGCTCGGGCTCGGCATGCTCTCCGCGCTGCGCTACTGCTTCGAGCTGATCGAAAACTTCCACGGCGAGCACTACAACCTCGCCGCGATCCCGAAGGAAGCGCCGTGCGTATACGACATGCTCTGCGCCGCCGACACCATCGGTGTCTTCCAAGTGGAGTCGCGGGCGCAGATGGCGACACTGCCGCGGCTGCGGCCGCGCAACTTCTACGACCTGGCCATCGAGATCGCGCTGATCCGTCCCGGCCCGATCCAAGGCGACTCGGTGCATCCCTACATCCGCCGCCGTCACGGCCGGGAGCCGATCCACTATGTGCATCCGCGGCTGGCGCAACCGCTGGGCCGCACCCTTGGCATCCCGCTGTTCCAGGAGCAACTGATGCAGGTGGCGGTGGCGGTCGCCGACTTCACACCGTCGGAGGCCGATCAGCTGCGTCGGGCGATGGGATCGAAGCGTTCGGACGATCGGGTCGAGGCGCTGCGGAGACGGTTGTACGACGGGATGGCGCGCAACGGCATCGTGGGCATGGCGGCGGATGAGGTCTTCGAGAAGATCAAGGCGTTCGCGGCCTTCGGCTTCGCCGAAAGCCATGCGATCTCGTTCGCGCTGCTGGTCTACGCCTCGTCGTGGCTCAAGCGGCATTACCCGGCGGCGTTCTGTGCGGCGTTGCTGAACGCGCAGCCGATGGGGTTCTACTCGCCGCAGTCGCTGGTGGCCGACGCCCGCCGGCACGGCATCGAGACCCGGCTGCCGGACATCAACGCCTCGCTGGCCACCGCGTCGCTCGAGCCGGGCGACGGGGCGGTGCAGTGCGACTGCGGCGACTGGCCGCGCCAACCCGCGGTCCGGATGGGGCTGGCCAGCGTGCGCACCATCGGCGACGAGCTGGCGAAGCGGATCGTCGAGGCCCGCGACGCCGACGGGCCGTTCGGCTCGATGACCGAGCTGGCCCATCGGGTGGGTCTGTCGAGCGACCAGCTGGAGGCCCTCGCCACCGCCGGCGCGTTCGACGGCTTCGGGGTCACTCGCCGCGACGCGCTGTGGGCGGCCGGTCCGGCGGCCATCACCAAACCCGGCCAGTTCGACCTGACGACGGTCGCGGAGACTGCCGCACCCACACTGCCGGCGATGACCGAGCCGGAGCAGATGGCCGCCGACCTGTGGGCGACCGGAGTCACGCCGCAGACCTACCCGACCGCCCTGGTGCGCGACCGGTTGGACGAGATGGGCATCGTGACCGCCGCCGGGCTGCGGTCGCTGCCGGACCGCACCCGGGTCCGGGTCGGTGGCGTGGTCACCCACCGCCAGCGTCCGGCGACCGCGCGGGGGGTGACGTTCGTCAACCTCGAAGACGAGACCGGCATGGTCAACGTGATGTGTCCCGAGGCGGTGTGGGCGCGCTACCGCAACATCGCGATGAATGCCGCGGCGCTGTCGGTGCGCGGCATGTTGCAGCACGTCGACGGCGTGGTGACCGTGATGGCCGAGCGGCTCGAACGGCTACCGCTCGGAGTCCGACCGAGCGCCCGCAACTTCCGGTAGCCGGTCGGGCGGCGTCGGGTTGCCGGATGGCAGCCAGGCTCGGGTTCGCACCGCCCAGAGCGCAGCCGCGGCGAACAGTACGCCGCAGAGCGTCCAACCGAGCGCGGTCGTGCCGACGCCGACGTACTTCAGTCCGGAGGCGAAGATCACGAAGGTGATCACCGGGCGGATGAACCGGTCGGGGGCCCGCGAGGACAACAGCGAGCCGATCAGTACGGCGGGGACGCTGCCGATGATCACCGACGTGGTCACCGGGAACGAGACATGCCCGAAGGTCAGCGCGCCCAGGGCGGCGGCCAGGGTCAACGGGAACGCCTGCGCGAGGTCGGTGCCGACCAGCTGGTTCGCGCCGATCATCGGATATAGGAACAGCAGCAGCACGATCATCAGCGAGCCGGACCCGACCGACGTGATGCCGACCACAATGCCGCCGATCGCGCCGACGACGAAGGTCCGCAGCCGATGCACCTCGAGGTCCGCGACCTTGCCGAGCCGGGCCTGGCCGCTGCGGGCGTCGAGGACGCTCCGCAGCACCATCGCGGCGGCACCGACCAGCAGCGCACCGCCGAGCGCCTGCTCGATGTGGGTCTGCGCGCTGTCCGAGTCACCCATCAGGTGCAGCAGGTAGGAGCCGAGGAAGGCCATCGGCACCGATCCGCACATCAGCCAACCGACAAGCCGGAAGTTCACGGTGCCGGTGCGGGCGTGCACCAGCGCGCCGATCGGCCGCATCACGACCGCGGCGACCAGGTCGCTGGAGATCGCCTTCGACGGCTCCACGCTGAACAGCAGGATCAGCATCGGTGTCATCAGCGCGCCGCCGCCGGCCCCGGTCACCCCCACGAGCAACCCGATGACCGCGCTGCCAAGCACGATGAAGGGATCGATGTGCATGCCGCTCCGCAAGCTGCGCGAAAAACTGGTCCGAGTCACTCTATGCGCGTGAGATTGAGTCTCGCGGTGGGATGACGCCCGGCCCCGTCCGGCTGCAGGCCAGGCTCGCCTTGTTGTAGTTGGCGTGACGCAGCTTCGGCAGCTTCGGGAATGTCGGCGTGCCGCGCTTGAGCGCGGCCAGGTCGAGGCAGTCGGTCAGGTCGTTCGCGTTCGCGTCGCGGTAGGTCAGCGCGGGCAGGTTCCATTTGCGCTCGACCAGCGCCAGGATTGAGCCGAAGTCGTGCACCTTCGACGACACGTGATTTCGCTTGGCGTACGGCGAGACGACGATGGTCGGCACCCGGAAGCCGTAGCGCCAGAAGCCGTCGTACGCCTGCTCGCTCACCTGCACCAGCGGCGGGATCAGGTCGGGCGCGAGCGCCGGCGGCGGCGGGACGTGGTCGTAGTAGCCGCCATGCTCGTCGTAGGTGACGATCAGCAGCGTCTTGTGCCAGGCGGGGGAGCGGCCGACCGCTCGGACGACGCGTTCGAGCAGTCGCTCTCCGACCACGATGTTCTGCGGGTTCTCCTGCGACTGCGTCGAGAAGTCGGGATCGATGATGCAGAAGCCCGGCAGCGCGCCGACCGCAGCGTCGGTGAAGAACGCATCGAGTGGCTTCTTGCGTTGCAGCACCTCGACGGTGTCCGGCAGCGGGAACAGCTCGGCGGTGGCACCGAGCGGGAACTGCGCGCAGTAGTCGGTCCACGTGATGCCGTGGTCGGTCAGCCGGTTGAAGATGGTGCCGTTGGCGGGCAGCGGCAACGTCACGTCTGGGACCAGCGTGTAGGCGAGGGTCGACGGACTGATGCCGAAGTTGTCGGTCATGCCGGCCGAGGTGCCGGCGATGAGATACCGCCGGTTGGGGTCGGTCTGGCCCATCATCGAGCAGAAGAACCGGTCGCAGACCGGGAAGTGGGTCGCGAGGTCGTAGGTGAACGGCAGGTCGTGCTCCGTCCAGTAGCCCATTGCGACACCGCCGACGTCGATGTCGATGATCGGGCTCACGACCGCGCGGACGAAGCCGTCGAGCTTCCCGCCGTTGAAGGCTTCGTGGCTTGCCCGCCACTCCTGGCTCGGCTGGTGGGGAAGCTGGCAGGTGGTCGGCATCCGGAAGGCGTGCTGAATGCGTCCGTCGGCGTACGGGTTCGTCGCCGTCGGCTTGCCGTCGTGTCCCAGCGTGAAGCCGTCGCCGCGTGGTCGCTGGCCGTGGCCGCGGCCGAGCATCCCGAGGATGTTGTCGTAGGAGTGGTTCTCCAGCATGAACACGACGATGTGCTCGATACCGGGCATGGTGTCGGTGCCCGCGCGCAGATGCGGAAACGGTCGCGAGCCGGGTTGCCGGAGCCGGGTCCGGCCGAGCGTCTTGAGCGCCCGCTGCACCTTCTTGTCGTCTTCGAGTAGCCCGTACGTCGGGCCGGCGGCGGCACCGCCGGCACCCCTGATCGCGGCCCCGGCAGCTAGGGCGCTGCCGCCGACGAGAAACGACCGACGGCTGACGGGATGCCGTCGTGGTGTGGCCCCGTCCGCTTGCTCGCCCACCGCAGCATGATGCGGCATGCCGCCGGTGCGGCGCAGCCGAGGTGGCTACCCGGCGTAGGCGGCGTGCCAGACCGCGGCCATGTCCTCGTCGGCGTGTCCCGCCTCCTTGGTGGCATCCATCTGCCGTCGTACCGCGTCGGCGACCGCCAGCTGCGCGCCCGCCCGCTCGGCGGCCGCGACGATCAGACCGGCATCCTTCGCGGCGCCGGCGACCGGGAACGCCGGCGAGAACTCGCGGCGCAACATCATGCCGCCCTTCAGCTGCGCGTACGGCAAGTCGAGGGCGCCGCCCGAGATCGCCTCGAGGAACAACTGCGGGTCCAGGTCGAGCCGGCCGGCCAGCGCGATCGCCTCGCCGACCGCCGTGGTGACCGCGAGCACCCAGGAGTTGCACACCAGCTTCAGCCGGGTGCCGTCGCCCGGTCGCTCGAGCCAGATCGTCCGTTGCCCGATGGCGTCGAGCACGGGTGTGATCAGCTCGCGCCAGCCGTCAGCGCCGGCGGCCAGCGCGACGAGCTGGCCCTTCTCGGCGGGCTGGGTGGTGCCCAGCACTGGGCAGTCGACGTATCCGATGCCGCTGCGGTCGGCCAACTGCCGCAGTCGCTGCTCACCGTCGACCCCGACTGTGCTGGTCTGCAGCCAGACCGCGTCGTCGGCAGCGCCCGCGAGGCCGCCGTCGTCGCCAGACATCGCCGCCTCGACGGCGTCGACGTCGGACAGCATGGTGATCACGACTTGCGCATTGGCGGTTGCGTCCCGCGGCGACGCGCACACCGACACGCCGTCGGCGGCCAGTGGCTCGGCCTTGGCGCGCGTCCGGTTCCACGCCTGCACATCGAAGCCCGCGCGGGCGAGCACCCGCGCCATCGGCGCACCCATCAGTCCGGTCCCGAGAACTGCGACAGTGGTCATGCACCGAGCATGCCCACGACGAGCCGCTACAACATCCCGGCGACGGCATGTGGCGAGTACGACGCCTCCAGCCGCGCGATCTCCTTGTCGGTCAACGTCACGTCGAGAGCGGCGACCGCGTCATCGATGTGATGCGCCTTGGTCGCTCCGATGATCGGCGCGGTGACGTCCGGCTGAGCGAGCAGCCAGGCCAGCGCCACCTGGGCCATCGGGATGCCGCGGTCCGCCGCGATCTCCGCGACCACTTCGACGATCGAGCGGTCGGTTTCGGCGTACAGCGTCCGGCCGAACTCGTCCGTCTCGGTGCGGTGGGTGGTCTCGTTCCACGGCCTCGCCAGCCGGCCGCGGGCCAGCGGGCTCCACGGGATCACACCGATGCCCTGGTCCCGGCAGAGCGGCAGCATCTCCCGCTCCTCCTCGCGGTAGAGCAGGTTGTAGTGGTTCTGCATGCTGACGAACCGGCTCCAACCGTGCTGGTCGGCGAGGTAGAGCGCCTTGGCGAACTTCCAGGCCGGCATCGATGACGCGCCGATGTAGCGGGCCTTACCGGCCTTCACGACGTCGTTGAGCGCCGCCAGCGTCTCCTCGATCGGCGTCTGGTCGTCCCATCGATGGATTTGGTAGAGGTCGACGTAGTCGGTGCCGAGGCGGCGCAGGCTGTGGTCGATCTCGCTCATGATCGCCTTGCGCGACAGGCCACCGCCGTTGGGATCCGGACGCATCGGCAACCGCACCTTGGTCGCGATGACCAGGCTGTCGCGGTCGGTCATCGACAGCAGCGCCCGGCCGGTGATCTCCTCGCTGCTGCCGGCGGAGTAGACGTTGGCGGTGTCGAAGAAGTTGATGCCGGCGTCCAGCGCCTGCCGGAAGAACGGCCGCGCCTCGTCCTCGCCGATCGACCACGGATGCGCGCCGCGGTCTGGTTCGCCGTAGCTCATGCAGCCCAAACAGATCCGCGAGACGCGCAGGCCGGTCTTGCCGAGTCGGATGTAGTCCACCCCTCGGTCCTACCACTGCGGCATCGCCCGCCAACGACCGGTTGGGGCGCGCGTGTCCGGTTTGGCTGCAATGTGGAGGTGAAAGATACTCCCGTAGCGAATAACGGCCAGACCGACCGAGAACCACGAGGGCTACGAGGAATGATGCGTCCGACCCGCTTCGCTGCCCCCAGGCCTGCCACCGTCGTGATCGTCGCTTTGCTCGCCATCGCCGTCGGCCTGACGACGACGGCCGGCTCACTGCGGGCCGCGGCCGGAGCCCGGCTGATGGCTCACCGCACGGCAACCGCGCACGCCTATCACCGCTCGGCGGTGCAGCACGCCGAGCTCATCCCGGCGACGACATTGCGAGCCAGGCTGCTCGGACGCACGCCCGGCTTCCCGTCGGCGACCGCACGGCATCCGAACCGCCACATCTCCGGCACGTGGTACGGCCAGGTCTCGATCCTGCCGGTGATCAAGCGGCAAGGTAACCGGCTGAAAGTCCGGCTGCCGCGCCGCCCCAACGAGTCGACCACCTGGGTACGCCGCTCGCGCGTGCAGCTGCTGCGCACGCACTACGCCATCGTCATCGACCTGTCACAGCGCCGGCTCTACTGGTACAAGCGCGGCGAGCCGCAGGGTTCCTACCCGATCGGTGTCGGCAAGCCGTCGACTCCGACGCCGACCGGCAACTTCTTCATCGCGTTCCATGCCACGCCGCCGCCGGGCGAGGACTACGGGCCGCAGGTGCTGGAGACGTCAGCGCACTCGAACGTGTTCCAGACGTTCGGCGCCGGGACCCACGACGCCATCATCGCGATCCACGGCCCGATCTTCACCGACCGTCAGATCGGCCGGAACGGCACCGCGATCTCGCACGGCTGCATCCGGATGCACATCAGTCAGCTGCGGCAGATCCTGTTCCTGCCCAAGGGCACACCGGTCGTCATCACCCACTAGCCGGCCGGACGCCGGCGGCGGCCTCCCGGGCACGGTGGACGGCCGGGTTGTAACACGCGCCCCGCATGCCGAGCAGCTGCGCGGGCACGCAGCGGTTGGAGTTCTGGCACAACGCCGGGGCAGCATCGCCGGCCAGGATTCGCTCGGCCAAGTCGGGCTCGGCGTAGAACGGCCGGCCGATGCCGACCATGTCCGCGGCGCCGCTGTCGAGGATCGAGCGGACCTCGGTCGCGGTGCGGATGCCGCCCACCGCGAACACCGGGATGTCGACCTGCGTCGACGCGGCGGTGAACAGCTCCCGGTTCCAGACCGGGCTGAACGGCGCGCGCCTGCCGCCCCACCAGAAGCCGGCCTTGATGGTGGCGCGACGCGTCCGGCCGGGTGCGGCTCGTTGCAGGCGAGCGGCCATCGCCCGGTTGGTCCGGAAACTGTCCGGTGCGTCACCGCGCGAGAGCGTGGCGTCGGGAAAGACCGACACCGTCACCGGCGTGACGGCGTCGAAACCCCACTCGGCCACCAACCGGCAGAGGCGCAGCGCCTCAGCCGTGTCGGTGTGCGGCAACCCGAGCGGCGCGACCTCGGCAGGCACCTTGACGGTGCAGGGGAAATCGGCGCCGGCCCGGTCCGCCACCGCGCGCCGGATCAGGTGCAAGACCCGCGCGCGGTTCTCGAGCGAACCACCGAACTCGTCGGCGCGCCGGTTGTAGAACGGCGAGAGGAACTGGTCGAGCAATTTCGCGTTCGCTGAGCCGAGCTGGAAACCGTCGTACCCGGCTTCTCTCGCCCAGGCGGCGACGTCGCCGTAGCGGTCTGCCATCGCGTGCACCTCGGCCGTCGTCATCACATGCACCGGCACGCCGCGAAACTGCGGCCTTAGCAGCCTCGGGATAGGCGATGCCGCGAGCACCGGGCCTCGGCGCTGCCCGGCGTAAGGCTCGTGCCACGCCTCCATCGCGTAGATGCCGCCGTGGCCGGCCTGCAGCATGATGCCGGCGCCGGCGGCGTGCACCGCGTCGACCATGGGCGCCAGCCGCAGCACCTTCTCGCGGCTGTCGACGCACGTCATGCCGGGCGACGTGCGGCCTTCGGGCCAGATGCACGACGATCCCTGGATGATGAGGCCGATCCCGGTCTCGGCGTTGGCGACGAACTGCTCGGCGTAGGTCGCGACAGCGTCGTCGCCGTCACCGGCGCCTTCCAGCACCGGCGCGCGGTAGAGCCGGTTGCGAATGGTCGCGCCGCCGAGGCGCAACGGCTGGTGCAAGCGCTCCGGCACGTGCCCATCATGACCGAGCCGGTGGCTCGCGGCACGTCCTACCGGCAGCCGCGGTTACCCGTCGCTGCCGTGGTCATCGCCGCGGTCGTGGTCGGCGCTGTCGTGACCGTGGTCGTCGCCCGTCTCGTCCTCGATCTTCTTGCCATGCGGGCTGACGACGTACCACTCGGCACCGAACTGACGCAGGCCCTCGCCGTGGTGCTGGCGACTGCTATTGTCGCCGGAGTAGAAGTAGAGCGGGTGGCCGAAGTAGCGCACCTGTCCGGTTGACGTGCGGCTCAGATGGCTGGCGCTGATGTGCGCACCGGCGCGCGCAGCGGCCATCGATGTCACGCGTGGCCACACCGTCTGGCACTTGCTGTGGCACTCCGACTTGCCATGGCGATCAGCCTCGAACAGGTACATCACGTGGCCGGATGGCGTCGAGACGACGCGGCCGAGCGATGTATGCACGCTGGCAATGGTCCGGTGGTTCGGAGCACTAGCGGCCGCAGCGGAGAGGGTTGCGGCACTGGCGACGAGGCCGGCGCCGGCAACTGCGGCGCTGAGTACGACGGCACGGCGCTTCGTACGGGACGTAGCGAGCATGTCTGCCCTTTCGGTGCGGATTGTCCGGTCATCCAGCCCCTACGAGGCCCTTCGGCGGGTGGTTCACCATCCGGCCGACGCGCCGGGATAGTGCCGATAAAGTCACCGCACGGTTAGCAGTCGGGGGGCGAACTCAATGAACCGCACGCTCGCAGCTCTAGTGGCAGTCGGCGCCATTGCTGGTTCCGGATCGGCCGTCGCCGCGCCGACCGGCGCGACGGCGCCGCACGTCGTGCTCGTCAAGCACGGGGTCGGCACCGACCGGACCCGGCCATTCTCGGTGGGCGGTAGCTGGCATCTGCGCTATCACTTCAGTTGCCGCGCGGTCGGCCACGTCGCGAAGTTCAAGGTCACGGTGACTCACCGGAGTGGCGCACCGAGCACCGCGGATGCCGGACCGGCACGGCGAGCGCTGTCGGGGCACGGCTCCGAATTCGAGCCGCGTGGGGGCCACTACTACCTCGACGTCTCGTCGCCCTGCCACTGGACCGTGAAGGTCGTCACCGGGCCGCGGCCGACCGAGACGGAGCTCAAAGGCGAGTTGTTGACGCTGAACGACCTCCCGATCGGGTGGGGAATCGCCGATGCCGGTCCCAACCGCGACGGCCCACTCGGCTTCTGCGCGCTCCCCGAGGCGACGAGCGGTTTCAGCCGCGCTGCCGTGGTCTTCCAGGACGGGTCGACCGGCTTGGTGGCCGGCGAGGTCCTGCGCGGCTTCAACAGCGCCAGTGACGCCGAGGGCTACTTCCTCGACCACGACAGCGCGGCGCTGTCCTGCACGACGTACACCGCCGGCGGCAAGACGTATCAGATTCAAGCGACGGACTTTCCGTCGCTGGGGGACCGCTCGTTCGCCGTGGAGATCACCAACAACGGCGTGGTGCTCGACGAGGCGTTCATCCAGGTCGGGCACACGATCGTCCAGGTGTCGACCGCGGGTGCCGCGTCGCAACCGAGCTTGGAGCTACGGCTCGCGCAGCGGGCGATTCCGCGGGTGCAGTGAGCCGCGAGCGCCGTACGTCGGACCTGTACGACGCTTAGAATTCGGACAACCCGCTCAGTTGGGCGCGGCGAACCGTAGAGCGAGGTTGTCACGATGACGAAGGCCGCCCGGCGCGGCGTCATTGCCGGCGGATGCGCCATCGCTGCCGTCGTCGCAGTCCTCACCGGGTTGTCGATCACCGGCTCGTTCGGCTCGTCGGCCGCACATGGCGTTGCGACCCAGACGGCGGCGCACCACGCATCGGTCGGCCATCAAGCCGGGCATGCGGCGCGCCGCGGTCACGGCAGCCATGTGCGCCGGTTGCTCGGGCGCGACCACACCACCACGATCATTGGTGCGTCAACCCCATCGGTCCCGGCACCGACCGGGCGCTGGATCCGCCATCACGTCAACGTGCCGTCGTTCACGGTGCTCGCTCGGCTGCACGGGGCGACACCGGGTTACGAATCCGCGACGGCGCCGCTGCGCTCGATGATCGTCCCCGGCGCGTGGTACGGCCGGACGTCGATCCTGCCCGTGATCCGGCAGACCGCGGATCGGGTCCTCGTCCGGCTGGCGCGCCGGCCCAACGAGTCCACGATTTGGGTGAACCGGAAGGACGTCACCCTCGGAAGCACTTCCGACGCCATCGTCGTCGACATCCCGGCCCACCACCTCTACCTGTTCGAGAACGGCCGGACCCAGGCGTCGTTCCCGGTCGGGGTCGGCGCGCCCGCAACCCCGACGCCTCGCGGCACCTACTTCGTCGCGTTCCACGCACCGCCGACCAACTACTCGTACGGCCCGGTCATGCTCGAGACCTCCGCGCATTCGAACGTGTATCAGACCTTCGAGGGCGGCAACGACGCGATCATCGCGATCCACGGCCCGGTCGGCTCCGACGCCGAGATCGGCAGTCACGGCGCCGCCATTTCCAACGGCTGCATCCGGATGCACTCCAGCCAGCTGGCCCGGATCGCCAACGTCCCTGACGGCACGCCGATCCTGCTCGTCGGCTGACGGCTTGCCGGCAACCGGCGCCGGCACTGTGTCGTCAGCGTCCGGTCGTTCCGTCGATCGGCTCGCGCAAGATGTCGGCGTGCCCGGCGTGCCGCGTGGTCTCGCCGCTCATGTGCGCGACCACCCAGCGGACGGTCTGATCCGTGTCGCCGAGGGCTTCGCGGTGAGATCGTCGAATGACACGCGCGCGAGGATCGCGTCACTGGCCGCGATGGCGTCGCGAGAAGCCTGGAGCACCGCCGCCACCGGCCGCGTCGGTGGGACGTCCATGCTGAAGTCGAAGTCATCGGCACCCTCCCCGGCAACGTGATAGCCGAACCAGTGGCGCTCCCCGTCGGTCAGGTGTTGGACCAGGCCGAGCAGCGAAGACCAGGGCGGTGTCGGCCTCGCCGCCGTCGTTACGCGGCACCGGCTCTCGCTGCGCCGATCCGGCATAATGCCGGCGTGAAGCCGCTTGCGGTGCACCACGTCTCGATCAATGTTTCGGACGTCGATGAGGCACTGGCCTTCTACGTCGACCGGCTCGGATTGGTGCCGCGCACCGATCGTCCCGACTTCGGCGTTGCCGGCGCCTGGCTCAACGCCGGTAACCAGCAGGTGCACCTGATCCAGGCCGATGCGCCGCCCCACGTCGGCCAGCACTTCGCGCTCCAAGTGGCCGACCTCGACGCGGTCGTCGACGAGCTTCGCGGCGAGGGACTCGACGTCAGCGACGCCGTTGCGGTCGGAACCGGTCGGCAGGCGTTCCTGATCGACCCTTCCGGCAACGGCGTCGAGCTGCACGAAGTAGCGCCCGCCCGCTGACCGCGTTTCACCTGGAGCGACTGCGCGCCGACCACGCGCAATCGGTCCTCGTCTTTGAGCTGGCGAACCGCGCCTACTTTGCGGCTTCGATCTCCGATCGTGGCGACGACTATTTCCGGCGCTTCACCGTGCTATTTGACGAGTTGCTGGCGGCGCAGGAGGCCGGCGAGGGCGCCTACTACCTGCTCGTCGCCGCCGACGGCTCGGTTGTGGGCCGGTTTAACTTGGAGTTCTCGGGCGACGGAACGGCGAAGCTGGGCTACCGGGTTGCGGAGCACGCGGCGGGACAAGGGGTCGCGACGGCGACCGTGCAGGAGATCTGCCGGCTCGCTAGTGAACAGCACGGGGTGCGCGTCCTCAGGGCGGCGACGTCGCTGTCGAACGTGGCCTCGCAGCGCGTGCTCCTCAAGTCCGGGTTCGTGCCGGTCGGCCCGGCCGATCCGCGTGACGTTGGCGGCAAGCTGGGTACGTGGTACGAGCGCGAACTCGTCCCGCCCGGCGGCACCAGTTAGGTTCGTGACGAAGTGCTTTCCGCGCCGGCGCGAACGGGAGGAGCGCGATGGCAGCCGCCGAACCGGTGACCGAAGCCACAAGCGGCGACATCACGGTCACCCTCGACGACGCCCACGTCGCCACCGTCGAGATTCATCGCCCGCCCAACAACTTCTTCGACGTGACATTGATCCGCGACATCGCGAACGCGTACGAGACCCTCGCCGCCGACACCGACGCTCGAGCGATCGTGCTCTGCTCCGAAGGCAAACACTTCTGCGCCGGCGCCAACTTCGGCTCGACCTCGAGCGGCGACCCGGCCGCCGATGACGACGTGATCCAGGCGGGTCCGGACAAGCTGTACGCCGAAGGCGGCCGGATGCTGGCAGCGCCGCTGCCGGTCGTCGCCGCCGTACAGGGTGCAGCGATCGGCGGCGGCCTCGGCCTGGCCTGTGCTGCCGACTTCCGGGTGGCGGCTCCGGAGGCCCGGCTCGCCGCCAACTTCGCCCGGCTCGGTTTCCACCAGGGGTTCGGGCTGTCGGTGACGCTGCCGGCGATCGTCGGCTACCAAGCAGCGCTCGACCTGCTCTACACCGGCCGTCGGATCGGCGGCGAGGCTGCGCTGCAGATCGGCTTGGTCGACGACGTCGTACCCCTCGCCGAGGTGCGGGCCGCGGCGCACGCGAAGGCCGCGGAGATCGCCGAGTCGGCGCCGCTTGCGATCCGCTCCATCCGCGAGACCATGCGGGCCAAGCTGCTCGCTGACTTCCACGCGATCACCGGGCGCGAGGCCGCGGAGCAGGTCAGGCTGCGCGCGACCACCGACTTCGTCGAAGGCGTGACGTCCACCGCTGAGCGGCGGCCACCCAACTTCGTCGGCAAGTAGGGGCCGCGGCGATGAGCTTCGACGCGGAGGTCGTGCGGGCGGAGGTCCGCGAGTGGCTCGCAGCCAACTGGGATCCGGACTCGACGCTTGCCGAGTGGCGGGAGAAGCTCTGCGACTCCGGTTGGGGCTGCCCGACCTGGCCGCAGCAGTGGTGCGGCCGCGGGTTGCCGGCCGCCGCGCAGGCCATGGTGAGCGCGGAGTTTGCCCGGGTCGGCGGGGTTGCGCCGCCCGAAGGCGTCGGGATGCAGCTCGCCTCGCCAACCTTGCTCGAGCACGGCAGCGACGACCTCAAGGCACGGTTCCTTCGCGACACCGTCGCCGGGCGGATCATCTGGTGCCAGCTGTTTAGCGAACCGTCGGCCGGCTCCGACCTGGCCGGTCTCACGACGCGTGCGGTGCGCGATGGCGACGACTGGGTGGTGAACGGTCAGAAGGTCTGGAACACCTCCGCCCGGCACGCGGACTATGGGCTGCTGCTCGCGCGCACCGACCCGGGCGTCCCGAAGCATCGCGGCCTTACCTACTTTGTGCTGCCGATGAAGCAGCCCGGCGTCGAGGTGCGGCCGCTGCGGCAGATGAACGGCCACGCCTCGTTCAATGAGGTCTTCCTCTCCGACGCGCGGTTGCCGGCCGACTACGTCATCGGGGAGGTCGGCGGCGGGTGGGCGGTCGCGCTGACGACGCTCGCGCATGAACGCCGGATGACGATCCAGACCCAACCGGTCGCCAAGGACGGCGGTCGGGTGGCGCGCGAGGCCTACCAGGAGTCGCTGCAGCTGCGAGAGCCGTACAAGTGGTATCCGCAGCGAGCCGGCCGGGTCGACCTCGCCATCGAGCGTGCCAAGTCGCATCCGGGCGGCCCGACGGTACGCCGCGAGGTCGCGCGGTTGTTCGGCCTGGCATCGGTGTCGCGCTGGACCGCGGAGCGCGCGGCGGCGGCTCGTGCCGTCGGCAAGCCGCCGGGACCGGAGGGGTCGCTCGGAAAGTTGGCCAACAGCAACGTCGCCCGCGCCGCGATGCGCGTGCACGCGATGCTCGCCGGGCCCGAGGCGATGCTGGCCGGCGCGGACGGCCCCGCCGACGGCCTCGTCGCCGAGATCCTGCTCTCGGTGCCGGCCGTCTCCATCGCCGGCGGCGCCGACGAGATTCAGCGCAACATCATCGGCGAGCGCGTGCTCGGACTGCCGAAGGAGCCGTCGGTCGACACGACGATCCCGTTCGCCGAGGTGCAGAAGAACGCCACGCGACTGGCGAAGGAGTAGGGATGGGTGTCGTCGATCGGGACGGGGTGCAGATCGCGTACGACGTGATTGCGGGGCCCGGCGACGCCGTACCGCTCTTCCTGACGCATGGGTACTCCGCGTCGCAGGCGATGTGGGCGCCGAATCTCATGGCGTTGGCCGCCGACCGGGCGGTTGTGACCATCGACCTGCGTGGCCACGGCAAGTCGGCGTCGCCGGACGAGCAGCGCCTCTACTCGCACGAGCTCAGCGTGGCCGACATGGCGGCGGTGATGGACGCCTGCGGCATCGAGCGGGCGGCCGTCGGCGGCCTCTCGCTCGGCGGCTACCTGTCGCTGGCCTTCTACGCCGCGCACCCGCAGCGGGTCGCGTGCCTGCTGCTGTTCGACACCGGTCCCGGCTTCCGGTCGGACGCGTCGCGAGCGAAGTGGAACGAGTGGGCGACCCGACAGGCGACCCGGATCGAGGAGCGCGGCGCCGGCGCGCTCGCGAGCACCGCCGAGGTCTCGCGCACGGACGTCAACCCGAAAGGCCTGGCGAACGCCGCCCGCGGGATGCTCGCGCAGCAGGACGGCTCCGTGATGGCGAGCCTGCCGAACGTCAAGGTCCCGACCTTGGTGCTCGTCGGTGCCGACGACGAGCGCTTCCTGGCCGCGGCCGACTACATGGCGAAGACCATCCCCGATGCCGAGAAGGTCGTGATCCCGGAGGCCGGGCACGCCGCCAACATCGATCAACCGGCCGCGTTCAACGCCGCCGTTGTGGACTTCCTGCGGCGGCACGCGTGACCACCTTCGTCTTCACCGACGAGCAGCTGGAGCTGCGCGCCGCGGTCCGCCGGTTTCTCGACGCGAGGTCGCCGAGCACCGAGGTGCGCCGGCTGATGGAGACCGACGACGGCTACGACGCGGCGGTCTGGTCGCAGATGGCCGAGCAGCTCGGTCTGCAGGGCATCGCCATCCCGGAGGATCACGGCGGCTCAGGGTGCGGGCCGGTAGAACAACTCGTGGTCCTCGAGGAGATGGGCCGGGCGCTGTTGTGTGCGCCGTACTTCTCCTCGGTGATCCTCGCGGCTAACGCGCTGCTCGCGTCCGGTGACGTTGCCGCGTGCAAGGACTACCTGCCGGGCATCGCCGACGGTTCGCTCATCGCAACCGTCGCCGGAGCCGAAGCCAACGGGGATTGGCTGGCACCACCGACCGTCGCCGCGTCGGCCTCGGCCGCGGGCTACCTGCTCACCGGGCTGAAGTCCTACGTGCTCGACGGTCACACCGCCGAACTGCTGCTCGTCACAGCCATGGCACCGGACGGACCGAGCCTGTTCGCGGTCGAGCCGGGCGCCGGGGGAGTGCAGCGCCGAAGGCTCGAGACGATCGACATGACTCGCAAGCTCGCGACGGTGACGTTCACCGAAGCGCCGGCGCGGTTGGTTGGAGCTGCGGGTGCGGCTGCACAGATCGTCGACGCGGTCCTCGGCCGTGCCGTTGTGGCGCTGGCGGCCGAGCAGGTGGGCGGCGCGCAGGCGTGTTTGGACATGGCGGTCGAGTACGCGAAGCTGCGGGTCCAGTTCGGCCGGCAGATCGGCTCCTTCCAGGCGATCAAGCACAAGTGCGCCGACATGCTGCTCGACGTCGAGTCGGCGCGGTCGGCGGCGTACTACGCAGCCTGGACAGCGCAGGACCGCCCGGCGGAGCTGGCGATGGTCGCCAGCCTGGCGAAGGCGTACTGCTCGGAGGCGTACGTCCGGACGGCTGCCGAGAACATCCAGGTGCACGGTGGCATCGGCTTCACCTGGGAGCACGACGCCCACCTCTACTACCGCCGCGCGCGTTCCAGCGAAGCGATGTTCAGTACGCCGAACGACCACTGGGACGCGGTCGCCGGCCACCTGCTCGACGCCCGTGCGGCCGCAACGTAGTCGTCAGTCCTCCTCCGCGCCGTTGCGGTAGCGGCTGAATGCCACGACCGGTCGGTTGTGCTTCGCGAGGGCCAGTGCCGAGATGACCTCATGCGTCGGGTGCGGCGTCAGCGTCGTCAGGCGCGACCAGGACCCGCCGTGCAGGGACTCCGATCGAATCGTGCCGCGCGAGCCGCGCCCACCCAGCCGCCGGTCGAAGGCGAGGACGAGCCGGCCGCCGCTGTGCGACAGCGCGACGTGCGGTTCGACGTCGTGGACGGTGACGTGTGCCGGCCGCGTCGGGGGTGACCAGGTGCCTGCCTTGGTGCGCGTGACCAGTTCGATCGGGGCGTACGCCGGGTTAGCGGGCACATCGTTCTGCGCTAACGCGACGACCACTCGGCCGTCGGACGCGGCAGCGTCAGCGATGCGGTAGGACTCGGCACCCACGCCGAAGGGCAGCGTGGCGATCTGCCGGGGACTGCTCCAATGGCCGCCCGGCTGCCGGCTGACCACAACGGCGGTGTCGGGAACGCCGATGTGCTCACCGACGATCAGCTCTTCGCCAGTGACCGGGTCACGGCGAAAGATCGCGTCACTCAGATACGGATCGAGCTCGGCTGACTGGTGACTGCGGCTGAACGCTCTGCCCGGGGTCCCGACATACAGCTGCATCGGGCTCCCGTCGCCGACGCGCGCAAGGATCGCGAGCCGGTTCCTGGGAAGCGCGATGGCGCCGGCCACGGCAAATGGCACCTCGGCACCACAGTCCGTCTTGGTGCAACGTGCGGCGAGCCTCGGCCTTGGCAGATGGTGGCTGCCGATGGGCGTCTGCGCGGTCCAGACCCCGGTCCGAGTGTCGAAGACGGTGAAAACGTGCTTCCCGTTGACACTGATCAACGTCTCGACGGGGTACGTCCGGCCGATCGGTAGCGAAAGCTGCTGCTCGGAGAAGTGCTTGTCGTGGGCGTGACGCGAGTAGTAGCGCAGGTCGTCGTTCCTTTTGCCGGCGATGAAGCGAGCCGTGAGAACGTGCTCGCCACCGTGCGGATCGATGGCGAAGTCGCCCCACACCTCTGTCCCGTCGCCGAGGCGCGTGACGAGGCCGTGATCGGTCAACACATAACCCGGCGTGTGGTGCGTCGGCCGACTGGCGTTCGCTGGCGCCATGGCTGCCATCGACGCCGCACCGGCGACAACGGCAACCGCTGCCACGACTCGTGTTGCCCGGCCAGATTGCCGGGAGTGCTTCAGTCGCACCGGACTCCCTTTCCCGCGACCCCCGTGTAGTGCCGTCAGGCCGACACCTACACGTCCAACGTCTCCCGAAGCGGAATGGTTGACACCGATTACAAGTCGACGTCGCACCTGGCGGCGGGTACGCAGTTCCCGGGGGCCGGTCACGGATGGCCTGCTGCGGTGGCCGGGCTGACCGGTGGGGATCGACGCTTACGACCGCACGTATGCGAGAACCCGGTGGCCGGAAGGCGTGAAGGCGAACCCCGCTGCGACGTCGCCGTACCAGTGCGTCAGGCGCTCCGCATGGTTCCAAATCTTCCCGACCCGGGTTTCCGAATGCAGCCCGCCGCAGGTCAGCTGACAGCTGTCCTTCTCCCGCGTCCAGGCGGCGTGCAGCCGGCCGGTGGTCGGATCGACGGCGAGCAATAGGTGATCGTCGTGCCGGGTCGTGTCCGGCAGCTTCATTCGCTGCGACCAGCTGCCGGATGGGCTGCGAGTGGTGAGGAGGAGGGTTCCGGTCGCGCCGGTCTCCTTGCGGTACGCGGTGTTGCCGATGAACCCGAGGTAGACACGTCCGCCGTACGTCGTCAGCGACTCGACGCTGTCACCGGTGGGCACCGTTGGCACCGTCGCGGGGCCAGTCCATGAGCCACTTGGTGTTCGCGTCCATGTGACCGTTGCGGAGGCGTCGGCGCCGACGATCACGACATCGCCGGTCCTCGGGTCGCGGCTGATGCCGCGGACGCTCATCTGGGCGCCGCTCGGCAGGTCCGTCGCGATGAAGCTACCGCCGGGCGTGCCGGTCAGCACCTGGGCGGAACCGCCGTCGTTCGCGTTGGCGGCGATGACCGCCTCGCCGTTCGGGAGCTGTGACCAGCCCTTTGCGACCACGGCATCGTCGTCGGTCGCCGAGCAGTCGTCGCTGTGGCGCAGCAACTTCGGTGCCGGCATGGTCCGCGACGCGATGGAGGTCTGCGCGGTGTAGATGCCGCTGCAGAGGTTCATCAGTACGGCGATCCGCTTGCCGTTGGTGCTCGTCTGCAGGCTGACCAGGCCATGGCCCGAGTCCGCGAACTGCCCCTTCGACGCGTGCACGTGCCATCGCGTCGCGCCCTTGGCTCGGGTGGCGTAGACGAGGGTCTCGTCTTCGGAGCGGCTGGTCGGGCTTCCCTTCACCAAGGCGATGGCGTGGCGACGTCCCGACCGGTCGATGGTCACGTCACCCGAGGTTCCGTGCGGCAAATACAGCGATTCGCCGGGAACGTGAAGGCCGTCGGTGACCAGATCGACGGCCGCGGTCCGGGTGCCGGCATATCGGCCGTGCCGGTCGAAGCCATAGACGACGAAGTTGTACGGCGTCATCGTCATCAGGCCGTGGATCTTGACCGTCACGGCGTGGGCGGTGTTGCCGGTGTAGGTCTTGTCCGGCTTGGTTCTCGGCTTGTGGCTCTCGACGGACCGCGGTGAGGTTGCGCCGTGTCGCTTGAAGATCTGGTAGCCGGCGAGGCCCTTGGGGTGCGCCGGCGGGGAGATGGTCAGTTTGACCGTGTGCGGCGTGACCTCGGCGGTGCTCACGTAGGACGGCGCCAACCGACTCGCCGTCGAGCCGGTCGCGGGGAAGTTTGCCCCGACGCCGGCCACAGCGAGTGCCGACACGGCCACGGCAGCTAGTCGGCGTACGTGAGCGCGATGCATGACGAACTCCTCGGTTCGGTCTTCGTGTCTCCCAATCGCTCAACGCGGGCGACGGTCGAAAGGTTGACAGCCGGGACGTCGGCGTTGTGCAGAAGAGGCGCTTGACCTTGACCCTGGGGCAAGCCGCATGGTGCTCGTGGTCGGGCATCCGGCCCGATCGACGAGGGAGTTGAACCGGTGACGGAGATGAGCATCGGTGAGTTCGCGCGGCGCTCGCGGCTGTCGCCGAAGGCGCTGCGGCTCTACGACGACCTGGGCCTGCTCGTCCCGCAGCGCGTCGATGAGGTCTCCGGCTACCGCTTCTACGGTGACGCTCAGCTCGACCGGGCGCGACTGATCGCGGCGCTGCGTCAGATCGACGTGCCGCTGGCCGAGATCAAAGCTCTGCTCGACCTCGCACCGCAGCGAGCGGCGGAACGGCTCGCCTCGCTGTGGCAGCAGGCGGAGCAACGGCACGCCTCACATCGCGAGCTGGTCAGCGTCCTCGTCCAGCGACTGAAGGGACTGACCCCGGTGACCTACGACGTAGCAACCCGCATGATTCCGCGACGCCACCTGTTGTGCCTGAAGCGCAACGTTGATCCGGACGGCGCCTGGGCGCTGGGCAAGGAGTTCATCGGCATTTTGCGGGCGCATCCGATGCCGAAGCTCGACGGCCGCGCCGGTGCGGCGTTCTCAATCTTCTGGGGCGAGGTCAGCGCGGACAGCGACGGCCCGGTCGAGTGGTGCCGGCCCGTGCCCGACGACCAGTCCGACGAGCTGGCCGCGCGGGTCCCGGAGCTCACGCTGCGGATCGAGCCCGCCCACGAGGAGGCGTACGTCGCGCTGGGTGCCGGCGCCGACGACCCCGCGCAGTGGCAGCTTGCCGATCAGTCGCTGCGCAGCTGGGCCGCCGCTCACGACATCACTCCGGCAGCTTTGTCGCTCACCCCGGAGGACCTCGGCGTACGGATCACCTACTTGTTCGCCGAGCCGGCGCCTGATCGCGACTTCGCCATCGCGTTTGCCCGAATCCCGCAAGCCTGAGTGCGGGGCGGAGCCGCGGCTTCTCGACGGCTCAGTCCGCTGCTGGGCGGGTGAACATGAGGTGGGTCGCGCCGCTCGGTGCGCTCACCACCTCGATGTCGAAACGTTGGTCGAGGTCGTCGAACCCGTCCCATAGCCGTTCGCCGCGGCCAAGGACGATCGGTACGACCGCGACGTGCATCTGGTCGATCAGGTCGGCGGCGAGGAACTGCCGGACTGTCGAGACGCCGCCGCCGATGCGGACGTCAAGACCGCCGCCCAGCTCGCGCGCCAGTTCGAGAGCCTCGGCAGGGCCCTTGTCGACGAAGTGGAACGTCGTGCCGCCCTGCATCTCGAGCACGGGCCGCACATGGTGGGTCAGCACGACGACCGGCGTATGGAACGGCGGGTTGTCACCCCACCAGCCCTGCCACTCCTCGTCTTTCCAGGGTCCGCGCTGGTAGCCGAACTTGTTGCGCCCCATGATCTCTACGCCGATACCAGGGCCCCACTGGCTGGCGAACGCGTTGTCGACCCCACGGCTCCCGCCCGGCTGGCCACTTTGGGCGCGGAACGCCTGGGTCGGGAAGAACCACTCGTGCAGCCGGTGGCCGGCGTGCCCAAACGGCGTGTCGAAACTTTGCCCTTCGCCCGTGCCGAAACCGTCGAGCGAGATCGCGAAGTTATGGACCCGAACCAGAGACATCCGTCCTCCTCGGCTCAAATAGTCGTCGCTACCGCCGACCGTTCATCCCCGTTCGGTGCGCCAGCATCGCATCGAGCTCTGGGCCGAAAACCGCGTGTGCGCAGCCTTGACGGCGGCCAGTTAGGTCGGCTCGTCGATGTGACGGGCCCTGCGGCACAAACTCATCGGTCACGGCCGTCGGAACCGGATGGGAGAGGACGCGAGCGGGCGGCAGACATCGTGACCATGTATCAGCACAGGGCCAAGACCCGCACCGGCGATCTTCCGGACGCCCCGCGTTCCAACCGCGGCACGGCGAACGGCGTCAAGAATCGACTCGGGTTCGTGTTGGCCGCGAGCTGCCATCACCGGCTAGGAGCGTTCACGAACTAGTTGGCCACGGCGACGCCCAGGTAGTCATAGGCGAGGAACTTTGGCGCACCCTTCTCGTAAAAGTTCTCCAGCTCCGTAACCGTAAGGCCCGCGCTGGCGATCAAGTCTGCGATCGGCCGGTTGAGGTTGCAGCCGCCGAAGAGCCGTTGCTGAATGCCGTTGAACCGCTGCTGCGTGCGCGCGATTTTTGGCTCGGGGGACAGCCCATGTTCGATGAAGTGGAGGGTGCCGCCCGGACGAAGCACCCGTCGTACCTCACGAAGCGCCGCCTCGGCGTCCGGAATCGTGCACAGTGTCCAGGTCGACAAGGCCGCGTCAAAGCTGTCGTCGGCGAACGGTAGCGACTGCCCGTCAAGGCCAGCGCGTTTGACCGGTACGGCGGAGTTCGCCACCCGTTTGCGGGCGATCTTCCAGCCGGTGTCGGCGGGCTCGACCGCGGCAATCGATGTGACTGCCTGTGGGTAGAACGGCACGTTGAGGCCGGACCCGAAGCCGATCTCGACGACTTCGCCTTTCAGGCCCGCGCACACCCGCTCTCGATGCGGGTCGGACATCTTCATGCCGCAGACGAAGTTGATGATGTGCGGCACCATCTTGCTCTCGTAGTAGCCCATCGTTCCCCCTCACCCAATTGGCTTCTGTCCGACGGTGAATGCCATTTGCACCGGCGGCGGCGCAGCTGCGACACGGATGCCGGTGCAACCAACGCTTTCCAACAGCAAGATCGATCTTGGCTCATCCATGAGATGGCCGCCGAAGCGATAGGTTCGCAGCCGCAACATCGCGTCAGCAATCGGGTCCGAAATCGGCAGGAAGCGCCCCAGTACGATCCACCCGCCAGGTTTCACCGAGCGTGCGACAGCCGCGACGGCGTCCACCATCGCCGGCTCTGTCAGGAAGAATGTTGGCACCCACGCGCAGTCAAAGCGATCGACGTCATCAAGCGCGATTACGTCCTGGTTGCGCAGTTCGATCCGGTCGGTGAGACCCGCGTCGGCGACATGTTTGCGTGCGCGTTCGAGTGATGGCTCCCACGTGTCGATGCCGACGACGGCAACCTCACGCCAGACATTCGTCGCACCGATCGCGAGCAGCCCAACCCCTGTGCCGACATCGAGGAGTTCCTTGACGTCGCCGATCTCAGGGAGGGCGGCATGGATCATCCCCGGCACGGCTGATGAGCCGCGGCCCCAGCCGTCGAGCACGCCAGGGTCGCGGTAGGCCCAGCCCGGCGCTCGCTCGGGCTCCTCGAGCAGGTCGAGCGCCTGCTTGAGCGAACTGCGTGCCAACGCGCGAACGATCGCGCGCTGCGGCGGCTCAAGCGAGGTCAGATCCGGCAAGCCGGCCGCCTCGCTCAACGCCCGTAGGCGGTCCAACACCCCCGCGTCGCCGCCATCGCTGTCGAGCAACGCAAGATGAGCGCCGAGGGCGCCCAGCGACTCGGCGGTCAGCCCCCACTGCACGGTCGTCTGCATCGTTTGGTCGAAGCCCATGCCTGCCTCCCTACGTCTGCTGACGATCATGGGCCGAACCGAGCCGACGTGCATCAGTGAAATCACGGCAAATAGGCCGAAGCCGACGCTTCGTTGAGGGTGGAAACCGGACGCGGAAGCCGTCAGGATGGCGTCGTGGGGGTCGAGCAAGCGGGCGCCCGACGCTCGGCCGGCCTCATTGGCCGCGACGCCGAGTCGATGCGGCTGGCAGCGGCGATCCGCGCGGCACAAGACGGTCGCTCAGCTTGCGTCCTCCTTGTCGGCGAGGCGGGCGTCGGCAAGACCCGGCTGTTGACCGAAACGGCTACGTCCGCGCGCTCGGCAGGCATGGCTGTCTTCGTTGGTCGGGCGGCGATCGCTTCGCCGACCCCGTTTGGCGTCATCGCCGAGGCGTTGCGCTCATGGCACCGCAAGGTGCCGCTACGAACGGCGACTTCCCCGCTCGCCCGCGGCTTGCAGCTTGTCATTCCGGAATGGGCGCCGACTGGGGCCGAGCCCGGTCTGTCCGAGCCGCAGTTGCGATTGTTGGCCTTTGAGGGAGTAGTCCAGCTGCTGCGTGATGCCGCGTCCTCGCATGCTGGTGTGCTCGTCGTGCTCGACGACCTGCACGCAGCTGACCCGGAGAGCGTCGAAACGGCGCGATACCTCGCTGCCGCAGCGGTTGACGGAGTCTGCGTCATCGCTGGGATGCGGCGGTGGGAGGGAAGGCTGGCTGACGAGCTCGTTCGTGGCCTCAGCCGAGACGAGGGCGCAGAGCTCATTGAGGTCGAACCGCTGGATCCGCCGGCGGTCGCGCAGTTGGTACAGGCCCTGACAGGCGCGGCACCCCCCGCCGACTTCGTCGGCGAAATCATCACGCGCACAGATGGACTCCCGCTCTTGGTCGAGGAGATCGTTTCGGCGCACCTTCGGGCCGGCTCCATCGACATCACCAACCAGGCTCTCGTTTGGCGGGGTGATGCGGTCGCTGTGCCACGAACGGTGCGAGAGATGGTGTCCGCGCGCCTCGATCGGCTTGAGCCCGCGCACCGCGAGGTGATCTGCGCAGGCGCCATCCTTGGCGACTTTCGGCCCGACCTGCTGGCGGCCGTCAGCGAAGTTCCCGAGGTGGATGCCGCGATCGAGGCAGCTGCTCGGACGTCACTCCTTGATGTCTCCGGAGAGGTGGCGTTTCACCACGCCATTCTTCGCGAGGCCATTCTCGACTCGATTGGAACGCAGGCGAAGGTCGATCTCCATCGTCGCGCCGCGACGGCGTTGGCCCGGCTCGGCGGCGACGACGCGCCGACGCTTGAGCGCCGTGCCCGCCATCACGAGGCACTCGGCGACGGCGACGAAGCCGCGCGGCTACTCACGGTCGCAGTGGGCCACCTGTTGCGATCGCACGCGTTGCTCGGCGCGGAGCAGCTGGCGCGGGCGGCGCTGGCGCAGGCGCTACATCCGGTGCGGCGAGTCGGTGCGTCCGATGCAATTGCAGAAGCGCTGGTCGCGCAGGGCCGGTGGACCGAGGCGCTGGAGGTTGATTCGGCGACGACGGCGGCGTACGGCGAGGATCCGCCGCGGCGACGGCGGATGGCACTCGCCGCGCTCGAGGCCGGGCGACCGGATTTCGCCGCAGAACTGATCGCATACGCCTTCGCGGCCGGCGACGAGACCCTCAGCTTGCTCATCCTCGACGGCCGCGAAGCGATCGTGACTGGCGACGCAGAGCGGACGCTTCGCCGGGCCGACTTCGTGCTTGCGTCGAGCACGGCGGATATCGACGAGCGGCTTGCGGCGCTCGATCTGAAGGGCCGGGCATACGACTTTCTCGGTCGACGCGACCTTGCGGAAGCGGCATGGTGCGCTCTCGCTGCGCAGGCGTCGGCCAATGGGCGTACGCAAGCCGAGCTACGCGCGGCGGTGGCTCTTGGGAAGATCGAGCTGTTTGCCGGCAAGGCGGGCCATCGGCTGCGTGCGGCCGTCGAGTTGGCGCAGTCGGCAGGCGCCTTCGTCGAACTGGGATGGGCCGAGGAAAACCTCGCTATCGGGCTGTTGCTCGGCGGCGAGGTCGACGAGGCACTGCGGATCGTCGACGCCGCGATTGAACGTTGCCGCCGGCTGCGTCTCGACCAGGTTGCGTATCTGCTCGTCGTGCGCGGGATGGCCGAAACGTATCGCGGTGGTGACGCCGAGCCCTGGTTGCGCGATGCGGAGACGATGCTCTCGACCGCTGACCTCCGCCTGCATACAGCTAGCGGTCGCGGTGACATGGCGCTTCGCGACGGACGCTATGACGACGCAGTGCGTTGGCTAGCTGAATGCACAGAGATCATGGCGGCGATGCCCGGCATCGTGCCGATGGACTCACCGTGCTGGCTGGTGTGGGCGTTGATCGCCGCCGGGCGCGAGAACGACGCCCGCGCCGCACTGGACGACGCCCGGCAGCTGCCGGACCTGGTGCGCTGGCATACCCGGCCGGTGCTACTCGATGCGGCCGCAGCCCTGTTGCAGGGTGACGCCGCCGCCGTCGATGCGATCGTCGCGGCAGCGGCCGATCACTTGACCCCATCCGATATCGGGACGATGCGCCTGCTCGGCGCGGAGGTCGTGACTGGCGAGCGCCGAGTCGAGTGGTTGCGCGAGGCCCTCGAGATCTTCGACACCATCGGAATGACTCCAACAGCCCAACGCGTCCGCCGACTGCTCCGTGATGCAGGCGCGCCGGTGCCGCGAATGCGGCGGGCTGGAGAAGGGATCCCGGCGGCGCTCGCGGCCCGCGGGGTGACGCGACGGGAGACCGAAGTGCTTCAACTTCTCGGCGACGGCCTGTCCAACTCACAGATCGCCGATCGGCTCGTCCTCTCGGTCCGCACCGTCGAAGCTCATGTCTCGTCGCTCCTCGCGAAGTGCGGAGTTGAACGGCGGGCCCAGCTCGTCGCGATCAGCGCCGCCGACGACTGAATTCGCATACGCGAGGCGGGCGCGGCCAGCGCCGTCGATCGTCGAGATCCGGTACCACCCTGCGGCATGTCCGGGACGCGATCAGGCGATGGAGGAACGCGCATATGCCCGCCGCAAAGAAGCACGGACCGCGGGGAGCCGCGCTCGATTGCTGTTGCAGATCTCGAATCGCGGCGTCGCAAGCTGCTCGAGCTCTACTACGCGGACCGGATCGGTGCGGACCTGTTCGCCGAGCAGGAGCAGGCCCTTCGAACGCAGATTTCGTCGCTGACGCAACAGGCGGAAGAAGCGATCGCGGAGCGCCGACAGTCTGACGACCTCGCTCGACGCTTCGAGGCGGTCGTCGCGACACTCGCCGATCTCGATCCCGAGACCCTGTGGGCGGGAGCGACACGCGACGAACGGCGCACGCTCGTCGAGGGGCTCGTCGAGGAAGTCGCGCTGCATCCGGACCACCTCGAAGTCACTGTGGCCGGCGCGCCAAGACTCAACGTTCTGCTCGAAGAAGTGGGCGTGCAATCTAGTGGTGTCGGAGGGGGGACTTGGCCATCTGCGACACGCTCCGTTAGCCTCCGGCTGAGCGACGCAGACGACGCATGAGAACTCGGGCGAGCTCGGGTCTAACAGCGGGCCAGCGCACCGATTGTTCGTGCGTGCGGCCCGGTGTCGAGGACGATTCCGAGACCGTGCGCATAGGGCGCGCGGAAGAAGCGCAATGTCGACTGCTGCGAGCGGCCATCGGCACTGCTGCGGAACGACGCGATCGTGTAGCCGTAGGTGCCGTGGGACCCGCCTTCGGTGCGCGTCTGTTGCCACTCGACGCCGACGAGCTTGTTGCGAACTGACAGGTTCTGAAGCCGCAGTTGGAGGGTCGCCGTCTTGTCGCTGTGCACGACGTAGGTGATCGTGCCGGTGAGTGGCTTCTTCGCACAAAACTGCTCGGAGTGCGTGTA
>DASZPL010000099.1:0-50333 GCA_035550315.1 Mycobacteriales bacterium
CAAGCGGTCAAGCACCACTGCGCGAACATGCTGGTTGCCACCGAGCTCGCCACCGCCGCGGTCTGGGACGCGGCCCGCGCCGCGGTCGCTGGTGGCGACCAGCGGCGCTATGCCGCCGCGGTCGCCGCGACGCTGGCCGGGCCGGCGGCGTACCAGTGCGCGAACCTCAACATCCAGGTGCACGGCGGCATCGGCTTCACCTGGGAGCACGACGCGCATCTCTATCTACGTCGCGCGACCGTGCTGAACGCGCTGCTCGATCCCGACACCGCCGCGACCGACGCCGTGGATCTGACCCGCGCGGGCGTCCGCCGGGAACGCTCACTCGACCTTCCGCCGGAGGCCGAGGCGTTCCGGACCGAGGTGCGGCAGTTCGTCGAGACCATCAAGGGCAAGGACGAGGCCGACCAGCGCGAAGCGATGATCGCATCCGGCTACGTCATGCCGCACTGGCCAAAGCCGTGGGGACGTGACGCCTCCGCCGTCGAGCAGCTCGTGATCGAGCAGGAGTTCGGCGCCGCCGGCATCAAGCGACCGCAGTACGGCATCACCAGTTGGGTGATCCTCACGTTGATCCAGCACGCCACCGAGGAGCAGGTCGCCCGCTGGGTGCCGCCGGCGCTGAACCAGGACGTCATCTGGTGCCAGCTGTTCAGCGAGCCGGGCGCTGGGTCCGACGCTGCCGGTGTCCGCACCCGCGCGACCCGGGCCGAGGGCGGCTGGCTGCTCAACGGCCAGAAGGTCTGGACGAGTGGCGCACAGATCGCCGGTTACGGCCTGGCGACGGTGCGGACCGACCCGGACGCACCGAAGCACGCCGGCATCACGACCGTCGTAATCGACATGAAGAGCCCCGGCGTGGAGGTGCGCCCGCTGCGCCAGACCACCGGCCAGGCCGACTTCAACGAGGTCTTCTTCAACGACGTGTTCATCCCGGACGACGACGTCGTCGGGCCGGTCAACGGCGGCTGGACGGTCGCGCGGGCAACGCTCGGCAACGAGAGCGTCAGCATCGGCAGCGGCGGCGGGATGACGATGCCGGGGCAGGCGCTGATCGGGCCGTACGACGCCCACCCCGAGCGGCTCGCCGGCGGGGCGCCGCAGGTCGGTCGCTACATCGCGACCCACGAGGCAATGGGTCAGCTGAACCTGCGCAGCGCGAGCCGAGCGGTTGCCGGCGCCGGCCCGGGACCGGAGGGCAACGTCACCAAGCTGGTGCTCTCCGAGATCGGGCACGACGCGGCGACGATCCTCGCCGAGCTCGCCGGCCCGGACATCGCATTCCAGGAGGGACCCGGCCAGCTGCCGGGCTACATGGTGCTGATGAACCGGGCGATGTCGATCGCGGGTGGCACGTCGGAGATCAAGCGCAACCAGATCGGCGAACGGATCCTCGGCCTCCCCCGCGACCCCCTGATCAACAAGTAGCCAGGCGTCAGCTCAGCGGCGCGCCGTGCGCCGCGGCGGTGCCGTAGATGTATGACTGCGCATCCACGGTGTCGAGCCGGTAGCTGTAGCTGACCGCGTCGCAGGTGCCGCCGTTGACGAACGAGTTCTCGGCCAGTACGACGTTGGTCGTGCCGAGCAGGTCCGGCCCGCCGGAGTCACCGTTACAGACGCCGCCGTCGCCATGACCGACTCTCTCCGACAGCTTCAAAAACGAGCCCGAGATCGCGTCTTTGCTTTGGATCAGGGTCGACTGCGCAGTCGTACGAACGTCGTTGTCGACGTACTGCGGAGTTCCGTGGCCGCGGGTGAAGCTCTGGATGCCGTAGCCCACGAGCGTGATCGGGCTCGACGAGCGCAGCGACGCGACCTCACCGAGGCTGGGAAGCGCGGCGTACGTCGAAACCGGCACCGGACTGTTGAAGATGACAACCGCGACGTCATGGCTGTCGAAGTGCGGAAGGCCGTTGCCTGCCGTGGCGCCCGGGAAACGAGCGTCGAAGTAGTAGTCGCCGAAGTACTGCTGGCCGCCGAGATCAATGCCACCCTGATCAAACGTGACCGCCACGATCGGCGCGCCGGTCGCCGGGTCGGTGCCGAAGGTCGACGTACTGTCCGAGAAGCAGTGCGCGGCCGTCACGTAGACCTGCGGCGAGATCAGCGAGCCCGAGCAATAGAAGACCCCGTTGTAACTCTCGCCGACGTAAGGATGCGCCGACCCATCGGGCGACCCGTTTTGGATCGCTACTGCGGGTCCGGCAAGCAATATCGACGTCGCGGCCGCCGCGCAGGTCAGCGGTACAAGCCACGCCGCCCGGCGAACGCGCGGCCGGCAAATCCGTCGGATCGCAAGACTGATCATCACTGAGCCCCCCTGGCTGCGTCGGCGGCAAGCGTCGCGCGACCTGACACGCACGATGACACAATCTGCCGGTTTCGGCCAGCGACGCCTAGCGTGGTCGTGATGGCCAACGACACCTGGGCGATGCTGGCCGACCTGTTCGTCGACGAGGCCTACGCCTCGGTCAAGGGACTGGTTCGCACCTATGTGATGCACCAGCATCTGGTGGAGCATCTGCCACCGCCGCCTGCGACGGTGCTCGACGTCGGCGGTGGTGCGGGCCATCAGTCATTCCCGCTCGCACAGGCCGGTTACGACGTGACGCTGCTCGACTCCTCGCCGGCGATGCTGGAGAAAGCCGAAGAACGACTGCAGCGGGTCCCCGCCGAAGCCCAGCAGCGGGTTCGGTTGTTGCAGGCCGACGGCGAGCAGGCCGACGATGCGGTCAATGGGGAGCGGTTCGCGGCGGTGTTGTCTCATGGCGTGCTCGGGTACCTCGACGAGCCGGAGCCCATGGTCGAGCAACTGTGTCGGTGCGTTGCCGACGGCGGCCTGGTGTCGATCATGACGGGCAACGCGAAGACGGGAGCGGTGCGCCCGGCGCTTGAGCGGCGTTGGGACGATGCGCTCGCGTCGTTCGATGCGAGGACCGAGATCGGCGTACTCGGACTCGCCGGTCGCGCCGACACGGTCGAAGAGATCAGCGACCTGATTGCCAGCCACGGCGTCGAGCCGGTGCGTTGGTACGGCGTATGGCTGTTCGTCGACTGGCTCGAATTCGGCGGCACCACGCTTGACCCGTCGGACGCGAAGCAGGTGGCGGCGATCCTCGCGGTCGAGCTCGAAGCGAGCCGGCGAGACCCCTACCGCCAGCTCAGCCGCGTCTTCCATCTCGTCGGCCGCAAGCGCGCGGCCTGACCAACCGTGGTCCCAACAGGACTCGAACCTGTGACCTCCTCGTTGTAAGCGAGGCGCTCTAGCCAGCTGAGCTATAGGACCGCGGAAGCCAGGATATGGACTGCGCCGGTCATCGCAGTGAACCGAGCGCTTTCACGTAGTCCGCGACGTCGCGGGCCTGCGCGATCTCGGTCCGCACCGTCCACCGGACGACGCCGTCGCGATCGATCACAAACGTCGCGCGGCCGGCGGCGCCGAGCATGTCGTCGAACGCGCCGTACGCCGACGACACCTCGCCGTGGGGCCAGAAGTCGGACAGCAGCGGGATGGCCAAACCCTCCTGGTCGGCGAACGCGCGCAACGACGGGATCGGGTCGCAGGAAACCGCCATCACGTCGGTGCCGAGCTCGCTCCACTCGACGGCGTGCTCGGAGAGGTCGCGCATTTCTCCGGTGCACACGCCGGTGAAGGCGAACGGGTAGAAGACCAGCAGCACGTTGCGGTTGCCGAGGCGGGTGTCCAGGCTGTGCTCCTGGCCGTGATGGTCGCGCAGCTTGAACGCGGGCGCCGGGTCGCCAACCTGTGGCGCGGTCACCGACCCTTGCTCCGCACGGCGCGCGGCGCGACCAGCCGAGCACCGCTCCAGTCCGTCGCCGCCGCGACGCTTGACGTCTGTTGCAAGCCGGCCGTGATCGCCGCCTCGCTGATGTCGCTGGGCTCGACGTGACCCGGCCGACCGGCCTTCGGGGTGAGCAACAGGATGACGCCGTGATCGGTCAGTGGGCTGAGCGCGTCGACCAGCGCGTCGACCAGGTCGCCGTCGCCATCGCGCCACCACAGCACGACCACGTCGACGACGTCGCCGTAGTCCTCGTCGACCAGCTCGGTGCCGGAACGTTCCGCGATCAGCTGCCGGACGGTGTCGTCGCAGTCGTCATCCCAGCCGATCTCCTGGACGATCGCTCCCGGCGAGATCCCCCACTTTTCGGCTGTGCCGGCGCTCACGCCCGCATCCTCCCAGGTCCAGGGGCCCGTGCTCGGCCCGGTGCCGGTAGTCCACCGGTTGCCGCCGCCAAACGCAAGTGCCTAGGTTTTCGGCCATGGCGTACGACGAGCAACTAGCGGTCCGGCTGCGGACGATGCTCGCCGACGAGCCGGTCGTCGAGAAGCGAATGTTCGGCGGGCTCGGCTTCATGCTCGGCGGCCACCTCGCCGTGTCGGCAAGCGGCCAGGGCGGCCTGCTCGTCCGCGTGGATCCGGCGCACACCGATGCGCTGCTGCGCGAGCCCGGCGCGACGGTGTTCGAGATGTCCGGCCGCGGCGCGATGACCGGTTGGCTGCGTGTCACCGGCGCACCGCTAGACGACGACGACACCTTGGCGGCGTGGGTCGAACGCGGCCTGGACTACGCGCGCACGCTGCCACCCAAGTAACCGCCGGTCACACCGGCGCGGCGTAACGTCGAGGCATGCCCAGGGGACGCAACCGGTACTCAGTCATCAGTGACGGGTTGCCGAGCCAGATCCCGGACGTCGACCCGACCGAGACGCAGGAGTGGCTCGACTCGCTCGACGGCGTGATCGATGCGGCCGGCGCCCGCCGCGCGCGGTTCATCATGCTGAAGCTGCTCGAGCGCGCACGCGAGCGACAGGTGGGCGTCCCCGCGCTGCGATCGACCGACTACGTCAACACCATCCCGGCCGAGGCCGAGCCGTGGTTCCCCGGTGACGAGTTCATCGAGCGGCGGATCCGCGCCTACATCCGGTGGAACGCCGCGATCATGGTCAGCCGCGCCAACACGCTGACCAACGTCGGCGGCCACATCGCGACCTACGCCAGCAGCGCCAGCCTCTACGAGGTCGGGTTCAACCACTTCTTCCGCGGCAAGGAGGGCGGCGAGTCCGGCGACCAGGTGTTCATCCAGGGCCACGCCTCGCCGGGCATCTATGCGCGCGCCTTCCTGGAAGGCCGGCTCACCACCGACCAGCTCGACGGCTTCCGCCAGGAGATCAGTCGCGGCGGGTTGCCGTCGTACCCGCATCCGCGGTTGATGCTCGACTTCTGGGAGTTCCCGACCGTCTCGATGGGGCTGTCACCGATACAAGCGATCTACCAGGCACGGTTCAACCGCTATTTGCATGACCGGCAGATCAAGGACACCTCGCGCTCGCACGTCTGGGCGTTCCTCGGCGACGGCGAGATGGACGAGCCGGAGTCGGTTGGCGCGCTCGGCGTCGCCGCCCGCGAGGAGCTCGACAACCTGACATTCGTCGTCAACTGCAACCTGCAACGCCTCGACGGCCCGGTCCGCGGCAACGGCAAGATCATCCAGGAGCTGGAGTCCTACTTCCGCGGCGCCGGCTGGCACGTCATCAAGGTGATCTGGGGCCGCGAGTGGGACGAGCTGCTCGCCCGTGACTCCGACGGCGTGCTGGTCAACGTGATGAACACGACGCCCGACGGCCAGTTCCAGAAGTACGCCGTGAGCGACGGCGCGTTCATCCGCGAGGACTTCTTCGGCCGCGACCCGCGGCTGCGCAAGATGGTGGAGCACCTGGCCGACGAGCAGCTGACCCGGCTCTCCCGCGGCGGCCACGACTACCGGAAGGTGTACGCCGCGTTCAAGGCCGCGCGCGACCACGTCGGCCAGCCGACGGTGATCCTCGCCCAGACCATCAAGGGCTGGACCCTCGGCAAGGATTTCGAGGCGCGCAACGCGACGCACCAGATGAAGAAGTTGACCAAGGCCGAACTGCACGAGTTTCGCGACCGGCTCTACCTCGAGATTCCGGACAAGGACCTCGACGCCGACCTGCCGCCGTACTACCACCCCGGGCTCGACAGCGACGAGATCTCCTACATGCTCGAGCGGCGCCGCGCCCTCGGCGGCTACCTGCCGAGCCGGCTCGACCGCTCGAAGCCGCTGACGCTGCCGGCCGACAAGCCGTACGACGCGTTCCGCAAAGGGTCCGGCAAGCAGTCGGTCGCGACGACCATGGCGTTCGTCCGGCTGCTGAAAGACCTGATGAAGGACAAGCACATCGGCGCGCGGTTCGTGCCGATCATCCCGGACGAGGCGCGGACCTTCGGGATGGACGCGATGTTCCCGACCGCGAAGATCTACTCCACCCACGGCCAGCGCTACGACCCGGTCGACGCCGAGCTGCTGCTCGCCTACCGCGAGGACACTAAGGGCCAGATCCTGCACGAAGGCATCACCGAGGCCGGCTCGATGGCATCGGTGATCGCCGCCGGCTCGGCGTACGCCACCCACGGCGAGCCGATGATCCCGGTCTACGTCTTCTACTCGATGTTCGGGTTCCAGCGCACCGGCGACCTGATGTGGGCGATGGGCGACCAGATGGCCCGCGGCTTCCTGCTCGGCGCCACCGCCGGACGCACGACGCTGAACGGCGAAGGCCTGCAGCACGAGGACGGCCACTCGCAGCTGCTGGCGTCCACCAACCCGGCGTGCGTCTCCTACGACGCCGCGTTCGCGTTCGAACTGGCCGTGATCGTGCGGGACGCGCTGCGCCGGATGTACGGCGAATCGCCGGAGAACGTCTTCTACTACCTGACCGTCTACAACGAGCCGAAGCCGCAGCCGCCGGCGCCCGACGTACCGGACCTCGACGAGCAGATCCTGCGCGGCATGTACCGCTACGCGGCCGCCCCCGAGATCGCCGGTCAGAACGGCGAGGCGCCGCGCGCACAGCTGCTGGCGAGCGGTACGGCGATCCACTGGGCGTTGGAGGCGCAGCGGCTGCTCGCCGACGACTGGGGCGTCGCCGCGCAGGTGTGGAGTGTCACGTCGTGGGGCGAGCTGCGGCGCGACGCGCTCGCCTGCGACGCGCACAACCGCCGGCAGCCGGACGGCGACGCGCACCAGACGCCGTTCGTCACCCGGCAGCTGGCTGACGTCGACGGTCCGGTGGTCGCGGTCAGCGACTGGATGCGCGCCGTCCCCGACCAGATCGCGCCCTGGGTCCCCGCCGACTGGGCCTCGCTCGGGACCGACGGCTACGGCCGCTCCGACACCCGGGAGGCACTGCGCCGGTTCTTCGCCGTGGACGCGCCGTCGATCGTGCTGGCCACGTTGACCGAGCTCGCTCGCCGCGGCGAGGTCAAGGCCGAAGCCCCCCGCGAGGCGATCGACAAGTACGGGCTGTGAACCGCTAACGGCATCCAGCCGCGGCGGACGCATCACCGACCGGAGGCCGGGTAGGGGCTTCGGCATGAGCTCCGACCAGACCGCCGGGGATGACGAGATGCTCGAACGCGGCAGCGACAAATCGGGCCCGCGCCTAGACGACGAGCGCAAACACGAGACCGAGGGGTTGGTGCGCTCCGGCCACGACACGCACGTCGAGGAGTGGAAGGACCCCGAGCCGGCCGGCGAGGACCAGCCGGACGCGCGGCGACAGCCGGCCGGACCGTCGCAACCCGGGACGCCGGCCGGCATGTCCGAGGGCGACGTGGAGCGCCGCGCCGAACTCGCGGCGCACTTGGCGCCCGCGGTCTATCCGGCCGACCGCGACCAGTTGCGCGCCGTCGCCGAGGCGCAGTTCGCCCCCGACTGGGTCGTCGGGCTGCTCGACTCATTGCCGACGGACCGTTCGTTCGACAACCTCGCCGATGTCTGGGTTGCGGCCGGCGGCCACGTCGAAAGCCACCGGTTCTGACCAGCTAGGGCTGACGCCACCGGCGACACGCGGGCGCCGAATTCTGCGTTTCTGCCTTCATCGCGGGCGGCCGCGGTCGATGATGCCTCCAACAGGGGAGGTGTCATGGGGCGGCAGCGGGCGCGCGTCGTCGTGCAGTCGCTCGACGCTCACCCGAACCGCGCCGAGATCACCGGCATCCTCGCCCGGCTCCCCCACATCCCCGATCCCGACGTGCAGCGGATGGCGGCCGCCTGGGCCAACCCACCCGAAATCGCCGAAGCCCGGCAACACGCGCTCCAGCCGACCTCGCCGCTGGTGATCGATGCGCTGGCGGCCTTCGATCTCGCCCAGGCGCTGTTCGCCGAGGACCTAGTGGGTGGCCACGACTATTTGACGGTCGAGCCGGGCACCGTCGTGCTCGCCCTGAAGGCGATCCGCGACGCGATCGCGGGCAGCTTTGCCCGGCCAGTGCTCGGCGGCGAGCAGCACGCCGCGCTGCTCGGCCCGTGGCGTTTGGTCTATCCCGACACCGGCCCGGCCGCGTCCGACTTCGGCGAGCGCGGGGCCGACATCGATCGTCTGATCGCCGGCCTCGACCAGCTCGCGCCGCGCTGCCACGACCCGCTGGCCGCGGCCGACCACGCCACCCTGGTCGCGGCCTGCGAGGCTCTCGACGAGGGCGTCCACGGCGTCGCGCGCGACGAGGCGTGGCGGATCGCGGTGCTGACCTCGCGCCGGCGGCTCTGGTACGCCGTGCGCCGGCGTGGCACGGAAGGGTTTACCCGCCGCTGCCCCGTCTGCCGCACCCGACCGTCGAAAGACGTCGACCCGGCGCTGGCGCTTGCGCTCGACGCGGCGTGCGGGCTGCTCGTCGCCGACGCGCTCGACGAAACGCTGGTGGACGTGCTCACGGTGCCGCTGCAGGACCTGGTGCCGTTGCAACGGCCGGCGACCGAAAGCTAGTTGCCCGGTAGCGTGGCGTCGTGCGTGAGCGTGGATTTCCGCTGACCATCGTCGGGTCCGGCCTCGGCCTGGCCGGCCTGGTGTTGTTGCTGCTCGAGAGCATCCGGGCGTTGACCGGCAGTGTGCTCGGCACCGTCGCGATGACGCTGCTGTGGGTCGGCCTCGGGCTGCTGGTCGCGGCCGGCGTCCTGTTCGTCCTGGCGGTGGCCGGCGACGACACCGCTGACGCCGACGAAGTCGACGAGTACGACGAGGCCGACGACGTCGACACCGGCGTGGCCGACGGCGCCCTCGCAACTTCGCCGCCGTCCGCCTGGGCACCGGCCGAGCAGCCGGCACCGGCCGCCGTTGCACCGCCCGGCGATGCCGGTCCGCCGCCAGCGGCTCCCCCGGTCACGCCACCGCCGCCGCCACCGGCCATGCCGGTGGAGAGCGACGCCCCGGCAACCCCGGCCCCACCGCCGGCGCCGGCCGCCCCGCCCGCCGAGCCGGCGGCCCGGCCAGCCGAGCCGAGCGCCCCGGCGCAGCCGGGCACTCCCACGGAGCCCCCCGCCACCGAGCAAGCAGCTCCGCCCGAGCCGGCGGAACCAGCCGATCCGGCCGCGGAGCCGGCCGGTGGTGGCTTCCCCGGTCTCAGACCGCCGCGCTGAGCCAGCGGACCGGCGTACCGTCGCCGGCCTGCCGGTAAGCCTCCAGCTCGTCGTCCCACGGCCGGCCGAGCAGCCGGTCGGCCACCTGCCGCAGCGACGGGAGGTCGACCGCGCCGGCGAGCACGGCACGAAGCCGGTCCTCCTGGATCAGGACGTCGCCGTTGGCGCTCATCGTCGCGCGGAACACCCCGAGATCGGGCGTCATCGCGTAGCGCTCGCCGTCGCTGCCGTCGCTGGGCTCTTCGGTGATCTCCGCCCGGATCAGCGGCCAGCCCCGCAGCGCGCCGGCCAGCCGCCCGGCGGTGCCGGCCGGGCCGCGCCAGCCGGATTGCGCGCGCAGGCAACCGGGCTCGATCGGCTGGTCTTGCCAGTCGAGCCGCACCGGCACGCCGAGCACGCTGGCGACCGCCCATTCGACATGCGGCCGGATCGCCGGCGGGCAGGAATGCACGAACAACACCCCGCGAGCGCTCACATCCCACCTCCGACGGTCCGAGGGCGCCTTCCCCAGCGACTCGAACCACGGGCGACATGAACGGCGGTGCGCCCCTAGTGTGCCTCATCCGCCACACCAGCACCAGCATCCCGGGTGGTGAAGTGGATCACCCGATCAGCCGATGCACAGGTGTCTCAGCAATTCTTCACCCTGGCCCCTAGGCTCGTCCGCGGAAGGGATCCCCGCCCTTGCTGGTCTTCCTGCTGTCGTTCGCGGCGTCGCTGTGCTTCGCCGCGGGCTTCGTGCTGCAGTACCACGAGGCGCACGAGGCGCCCGACCGGTTGTTCCTCTCACCGAAGCTGCTGGTCGAGCTGGCGCATCACAAGGTCTGGCTCGCCGGCATCGCCGTGATGTTCATCGGCAACGGCCTGCAGGCATCGGCGCTCGGCGTCGGCAGCCTCGCCGTCGTCGAACCGATCCTCACCACGTCGCTGCTGTTCGCCCTGCCGCTGTCGGCCGCCTGGCGGCGCGAACGGCTGCAGCGGCAGGAGTGGCTCGGCGCGTTCCTCGTCAGCGCCGGTCTCGGTGTCGTCCTGGGCGTCGGCTCGCCGACGACCGGCCACAGCACGATGAGCTCCCCGATGTGGCTGCTCGTCGTGCTAGCCAGCTGCGGCGGCGCCCAGCTCATGGTGTCGCTGGGCCGCCGTTCCCGCTGGCCGGCGCCGCGCGCCGCGTTGATCGGCTGCGCCGCCGGCGTGCTGTTCGGCCTGCAGGACGTGCTCACCGGCTTCTGCATGCACGACCTGTCACACCACGGCTGGCTGGTCACGCTCACCAGCTGGCAGTTCTACCTGCTGATCGTGATCGGCGCCTACGGCCTGGTGCTGATGCAGTCGGCGTACAAGGCCGGGCCGCTGACCGCTGGGCTTCCGACGATCGCGGTCGGCGAGCCGGTCGCCGGCATGTTGATCGGAGTGTTCGCGCTGAACGAGCAGCTGAACGCCTCGACGGCAGCGGTCACCGTCGAGATCCTCGCCGCCGTGGTCATGGTGCTCGGCACCTGGATGCTCGGGCGCTCCCCCTTGGTCTGCGGCAGTCACCACCCGAGCCGGCTGCGCCGGCTGGAGGCCAAGCTGCTGCACGACGGCGCGGACCTCGTCGTACCTGCCCAATCGGACCTGCCGCAGCCGAATGCGGCGCCGCAGCCAGCATTTGAGCGTTCCCGGGCACCCGCACGGATAGGTTGACGCGGTGCGCTACCTGGCCCTCGCCGTGATCGCCGTGGTCTTCCTGACCGGAGTGGTGTGGTGGGTGCTGTTGGTCGGCAACGCGGTGATCAGCCTGTTCCGCCGCCGGTGATCCGGCGGGCCCGGCTCGCGTTCGGCACGTTCGCACTCTGCGGGGTGCTCGCCGCCTGCGGTGGCGGCGGCTCCAGCCCGAGCGCGGCGCCGGCGCCACGCACGCCTCCCGACCTGCAGGCGTTTCTGCGACTGCCGGTCGCCACGCCGAGCGCCTGCCCGCGGGACCAGAACGGTACGACGGTCAACCGGGTGTCACCGTGGGTCGGTCATGTCGACGTCTCGGTGTTCCTGCGACCGTCCGCCAGCCGTCGAGCGACTGCGACCGTCGGCCGGCAGCTGCGGCAGTCGCCGCTGGTCCAGACGGCGTACTTCGAGTCCCGCGCCCAGGCCTACCGCGAGTTCCAGCGCCTCTACACCTGCTGGACGCGCGTCGACCGCAGCCAGACTCCGGCGTCGTACCGGCTGGTGCTGCTGCCGACCGTGACCACGCGCCAGCGAAACGACTTCGTCGTGCGGTTGCTCCACCGGCCGGACATCGACTCGGTGACCTGCGACCCGTCGGCGCCGTGCGTCGACGTGGTCCGCTCGGCGCAGGCCGGGCGCTAGTGCGTCGGCGCCTCGTGGTCGAGGTGGCCGACGGACTCGAACTGGAACGTCGAGTGCTGCACGTCGAAGTGTCCGGTCAGGCAGGACTGCAGCTCGTCGAGCAGCCGCGGGGCGCGGCCCTCGGTGAAGCACTCCGGAGCGATGACGACGTGCACGGACAACGCCGGCAGGCCCGACGTCACGGTCCAGACGTGCAGGTCGTGGATGTCGACGACGTGTTCGGTCTCGAGCAGGTGCCGGCGGACCAATTCGACGTCGACCTCGGTTGGGGCCGCCTCCAACAGCACGCGCCCGGACTCGCGCAGCAGCCGGACGGCCGCGCGCAGCACGAGCGCGACGACGACGAGCGATGCCACCGGATCGGCCCGTCGCCAGCCGGCGCCGACGACGATCGCGCCGGCGATGATGGTCGCGGCGAAGGCGTAGCCGTCGGTGAGCACGTGGGCGATCGCGCCCGCGACGTTCAACGACCGGCGCTCGGTGCGGCCGATGATGACCAACACGACCGCGTTGACCGCCAGCCCGATCACGGCGACGACGATCAGCGTCGATCCCGCGACGCCGGGCGGGTGCAGCAACCGGCGGATCGCCTCCGCCGTGACCAGCGCGGCGATCACGAGCAGGGTGATCCCGTTGG
The DNA here is from genome assembly GCA_035550315.1 of Mycobacteriales bacterium. Taxonomy (GTDB): domain Bacteria; phylum Actinomycetota; class Actinomycetes; order JAFAQI01; family JAFAQI01; genus DASZPL01. The sequence continues at coordinate 12,442 of DASZPL010000099.1, forward strand.
CCGCCGCCGAGAGCACCTCGGTGCGCGCCCAGCCGAAGGTCCAGTGCCCGCGCGCGGGCGCTCGCGCGATCCGTGACACCAGCGCGCTGGCCGCGAGCGCGAGCACGTCAGTCAGCATGTGACCGGCGTCGGCAAGCAGCGCCAGCGAGCCGGCGAGGACCGCACCGACGACCTCGCCCGCGGTGAAGCCGGCGAGCACGCCCGCGCCGACGAGCAGCAGTCGCTCGTCCCGGGTCACCCGCCGATCTTCCCTCAGGAAGGGCTCAGCGGCGGAACTGGCGCGGCATCAGGAAGCCGCTCGGCCCGAGCGGGATCTGCAGGATGCGCTCGCTGTGCTGCGCCTCACGCAGGTCATGGCGACGCCCAACCAGCAGGTCCTGCAACGTGACCAGGCCAAGCACCTCGTGCTCGTTGCTACGCGACACGACGACGCAGTCCGTCCGGTGGTACTCCGCCATCAGGTAGGACACTTCGCGCAATGTCGCGTCGGGATAGGTGATGATCGCGTCGGCCGTGCGCTGCACCCCGCCAGGCGTCATCACGTCGCTGACGAACAGCGTTTCGAGCGGGTCGACGTCGTACTCGCGCGACAGGTGGTAGCCGCGGCGCGCGATCTTCTCCGTCAGCACCGACCGCTTGAGCAGCAGCACCGACAGCCCGTACGCCGTCGATGCGCTGATGATGAGCGGTAGCACCGCGTCGAACCGGCCGGTGAGCTCGATCGCGAACGCGACCCCGGTGAACGGCGAGCGCATCACGCCGCCGAGCACGCCAGCCAGCGCGACCAGCGCCCAGAAGCCGACACCCACCTGCGGGAACACGTGACTTTCGACGACGCCGAGCGCGCCGCCGATCATGAACATCGGCGCCAGCACGCCGCCGGAGGTCCCGGACCCGAGCGAGAGCGACCAGATCAGCGTCTTGACGATCAAGATGCCGCCGACCAGTCCCAGGCTGATGCTGCCGGTCAGCTCCCCGTCGATGACGTCGTAGCCGACGCCGAGGGTCTGCGGCACGATCAGCCCGCCGATCCCGATGACGAGGCCGCCGATCGCCGGCCACCACATCCAGTGGATCGGCAGCCGACGGAAGCCGTCCTCCGAGGCGTAGACCAGAACGGTCGCGATGACGGCCAGCAGCGCCGAGGCGATGCCGGAGGCGACGCAGAGCGCGAGCGCCTTCGTCGTGATGTGCAGCGCGCCGTGCACCGGGAAGAGCAAGCCGCTGCCGAGGATGATGCGCCGGATCGCCGTCGCGACGACGACCGCGGCCGCGACCGGCACGTAGCTGCGCGGTCGCCACTCGAACAACAACAGCTCGACGGCGAGCAGCACCGCGGCGAACGGCGTGTTGAACGTCGCTGCCATACCGGCGGTAGCGCCGGCAACCAGCAGCGTCTTCCGCTCGTCCGCGGTGAGCTCGAGGAACTGCGCGCACAGCGACCCGACCGCGCCGCCGGTCATGATGATCGGTCCCTCGGCGCCGAACGGCCCGCCGGTGCCGATCGCGATGGCGGAGGCGACCGGCTTGAGCAGCGCGACCCGCGGCTGCACCCGGCTGCCGCCGATCAGGATCGCTTCGATCGCCTCCGGCATGCCGTGACCGCGGATCTTCTCGGAGCCGTAGCGCGCAAGCACACCGATCACGAGGCCGCCGACGATCGGCGCGAGCAGCACCAGCGCCGGGTTGTCGTGACCGTTGTCTGGCGCCACCAACGAGGTTGCCAGCCGGTGGTAGAAGACGCCGTTCGTGATGAAGCCGATCAGCCGCAGCAACGCCCAGGCGACGCACGCGCTGACCGCCCCGATCGGCAGCGCGAACGCGGTGACCTTGAGCATCCGCGGCGTGACGCTGAAGTCACCGAGCCGCTTGACGTCACGGACCTCGGTGACGGCAGCGTCGGTCATCTCCAGGTCCGTTCGATCGGCACGGGCGATGGAGCCCCAGGGGTGGCTCCGGTTGGGCATCGGGGCGCTGGACGCGCGCCCGGCAAGAACTGCACTTCCATGATATGTCGCCCTACGACGTGCGCTGCGGGCAGGTCGGCCTACGCGAGCAGTTCCTGCGCTGCCTTCTCGATCGCCGTCTCGGACACGAGGACATGCTCGGCAGCGTCGCCGAGCGGGATGAAGCTGTCGGCGGCGGTGACCCGCGCGACCCGACCGTCGAAACCGGCGTCCACCAGCGCGGTGACCACGGCCTCCGACACGCCACCGCTGCGCCGGGTCTCGTCGACGACGAGCACCCGGCCGGTCGCCCGGGCGGCCGCGAGCAGATCGTCGACCGGCAGCGGCGCGAGCCACCGCAGGTCGAGCGTGCGGACGCCGACGCCCGCGCCCTGCAGCCGACGCGCCACCCGCAGCGACATCGGCACGCCGTTGCCGAACGTCGCGAGGGTCAGGTCCGCACCGTCGCCGTAGGTCTGGGCGCGCCCGATCGGGACGTGCGCGTCCGCCCAGCGATCCGGCGGCAGGTACGCCGACAGCCAGCCGCCGTCGCCGTCGGCGTACAGGTCACGGGTGTGGTACATCGCGATCGGCTCGAGAAACACCGACACCGTGCCGTCGACGTCGGCGGCGGCGAGGCAACTGCGCAACATCGCCGCGGCGTCGTCACCGCGCGACGGCACCGCGACCACGAGGCCCGGGATGTCGCGGAGCACCGCCACGGCGTTGTCATTGTGGAAGTGACCGCCGAAGCCCTTCTGGTAGGCCAAGCCGGCGATCCGGATCACCATCGGGTTGCGGTAGGCGCCGGCGGAGAAGAACTGCAGGCTCGCGGCCTCGCCCCGCAGCTGGTCCTCGGCGTTGTGTAGGTAGGCGAGGTACTGGATTTCGGGGATCGGCAGCAGCCCGGAGACGCCGGCGCCGAGGGCGAGTCCCAGGATCGACTGCTCGTCGAGCAACGTGTCGAACACCCGGGCGGCACCGAACCGCCGCGCCAACCCGCGGGTGACGCCGTAGACGCCGCCCTTCCGGCCGACGTCCTCGCCGAACACCATCGCCTGCGGATACGCCAGCAGCGCGTCGGCCAAGCTGCGGTTGATGCTGTCGGCGAGGGTGAGCGGCCCGGCATCTTCCGGCAGCCGACCGCCGAAGCCGTCGCGGCGCGCCTCCGGCGCGGCGGACTGCGCCGCCCGGGCGGCAACCGCGTCGGGACGGCACGGCGCCAGCGGCGCCATCACTTCGCCGACGCTGCCGAGCCGACGATGTGTGACGGCCTCGTCGGCCGCCCGCCGCACGCGTTGGCGCATCGCCTCGTAGCGCGCCACGATCTGCTCGGGCGTCACCAGCCCGGCGGCGACGAGCAGCCCCGCGGTGCCGACCAGCGGGTCGCGCTCCAGGTCGGCCGCCACCTCGGCCGGCGTGCGGTAGCCGACCTCGGCATCGGTGCCGGCGTGCGCGAGGAACCGGACCACCCGCAGGCGCAGAAACGCCGGTGCCCGCTTGCCGCGGACGTGCGTGACCGCGGCAAGCGCCGCGTCGTAGCAGCCGGCGAGGTCGGCGCCGTCGGCGGCGAAGTAACGCATCGGCGGCCGGTCGGCGTACGCCGCGGCGATCCAGCCGTCCGGGGTGCGGACGCTGATGCCGAGACCGTTGTCCTCGCAGACCCACAGGATCGGGACCGGCAGGCCTTGGTACGCCGCCTGGCAGGCCGCGTTGATCGCGCCGGTCGCGGTCGAGTGGTTGGCCGACGCGTCGCCGAAGCTCGCGACCGCGACGGCAGTCGTCGGCCAGCGCGACGCAACCCCGAGCTTGCGGGAGCGGTCGATCGCCATTGCGACGCCGAGCGCGCGCGGCAGGTGCGACGCGATCGTCGAGGTCTGCGGGATCACCGCCAGGTCTGGATGGCCGAACACCTTGTGCCGCCCACCGGCGATCGGCTCGTCGGCCGCCGCGACCAGCCCGAGCAGTACGTCGCGGATCGGGTCGGTGCCGGGACGCTGGCCGGCTCGGGCGATGTAGAAGCCGCCCGAGCGGTAGTGCAGCAGCGCCGGATCGTCCGAGCGCAACGCAGCAGCAACCGCAGCGTTGGCCTCGTGCCCGGCCGAGCCGATGGTGTAGAAGCCGTGGCCTTCGGCGCGCAAATAGCGGGCGGCGAAGTCGAGATGGCGGCTGGCGAGCTGGGCGTCGAACAGTGCGAGCGCGTGCTCGCCGGTCAGTGCGGTGCCGTCTCGAACCGGCGCCTCCGGCGACCGCGGCGAGCCCCTCCGAAGCGCGGCGACAGCGTCGGGGAAGTGGCGGTCGAGCTGCTCCTCGGCGCTAGCGTCGCCGGACACGGCTGGTCAGCCCGGCAGCCGGAACGACTCGTCGGGGACGAGCTCGGCGACGTCCATCTGCGCCTTCTGCAGCCGGCCGGAGTAGTCCCAGTTCATCGCCTGCCAGCGGGTGAACTGGTCGAGGACCCACATGCCCGACTGGCGCGAACCGTTGCCGGATTTGCCGTTGCCGCCGAACGGCAGGTGCGCCTCGGCGCCCGAGGTCGAGTTGTTGACGCTGACCATTCCGGCCGAGATGCCACGGCGGAACGCCCACACTTCGGCCGGGTCGTTGGTGTAGATCGACGACGACAGCCCGTAGCCGGGCGCGTTCGCCAGCCGGATCGCGTCGGCCAGGTCGCGGTACGTCGTGATGCCGACGAGCGGGCCGAACGTCTCGGTGCGGAAGATCTCGTCGTCCTCGCGAACGCCGTCGACGATCGTCGGGTGGTAGAAGACGCCGGCGTCCGGGTCGCCGACAAAACCTTCCCGCGGGTTCATCGCGGTGATCCGGCCGGTCGCGGTCGAGCCGAGCACGACGTGGTGCGGCTGGATCCAGCCGAGGTAGTCGTCGAACCGCGACGCGAACTTCTCGTCGAGCATCGGCCCGTAGACGACGTCACCGAACGGATCGCCGACCGGCGCTTGCCGGGTCGCCTTGTCGAACCGCGCGACGAAGTCGTCGTGCACCGCCTCGTGCACGATCACGGTGCCGAGTGAGGTGCAGCGTTGCCCCGCCGTACCGAACCCGGAGAACAGCGCCGCCTCCACCGCAAGATCGAGGTCGGCGCTCGGCGTCACGACCATCGGGTTCTTTCCACCGAGCTCGAGGCAGGCGGACTGCAGGTGGCGACCGGTGAGTTCGCCGATCTGCGCCCCGACCGCACTCGAGCCGGTAAAGCCGACCTTGTCGACCAGACCGGCGTCGAGGGCTTGAGCGAGACCTTGGAATGTCTGCTCGCCGTCGGCGAGCACCAGGTTGAGGACGCCGTCGGGCAGCCCGCCACCGCGCACGAACAGCTCGAACAGCGCCTGGCCGCACGCCGGTGAGTAGTCGGCCGGCTTCCACACGACCGCGTTGCCGCAGAGCAGCGCGGGCACGAGATACCAAGCTGGTACGGCGACCGGGAAGTTGCCGGCGGTGATCACGCTGACTACCCCGACCGGGTTGCGGAAGGTGAACAGCTGCTTGTCCGGCATCTCGCTCGGCACGGTCTGGCCGTAGAGCCGGCGGCCCTCGCCGAGGAAGAAGTCACAGGTGTCGACGATCTCGCGCACCTCGCCGAGCGCCTCGGCGTACGGCTTGCCGATCTCTCGAGTCACCAGCCGAGCGAGCGCCTCGGCGTTGGCCTCGACCGTCCGGCCGATGTGCGCGATCGCGCGACCCCGCACCGGCGCGGGCACGTCGGCCCACGCGCATTGCGCATCGCGCGCGGCCCGCGCTGCGGCGACGAAGGTGTCGGCATCGCCGAACGCGACGTCGGCGACGGTCTCGTCGAGCCGGGCCGGGTTGCGCGAAGCGAGTCGGCCGCCTGGCGCGTCCGGGAGCGTTCGTCCGCCGACCACCGACGCGACGTTGTGGATCACTATGCGCTCCTTGCGATTGCCTCGTGGCCAGTGTGCGTCGTGGCGGCAGCGACGTCATCCAGCACCTGCTCGAGTGCGCCCAGGCCGATGGACAGCTCGTCCTCGGTCACGGTGAGCGCGGGACGCAACCGGATGCTGCGCTCGCCGCACGGCAGCACGAGGACCCGCTCGGCCCGCAGCCCGCTGAGCACGGCGTCACGACTGTCGGCGTCCGGCAGGTCCAGCGCGCACATCAGGCCACGGCCGCGGGCGTTGCTGACCAACCCGGCATGGCGCATTTCGATCTCGATCAGCCGGCCGAGCAGCCACTGGCCGAGCGATGCCGCGCGTTCGCACAACCGGTCCGCCTCGATCACCTCGAGGATCCGCCGGGAGCGCACCATGTCGACCAGGCCGCCGCCCCAGGTCGAATTGATCCGGCTCGACACCCGGAACACGTTGTCCGGCACCTCGTCGACCCGGCGACCGGCCATGATGCCGCCGAGCTGCACCTTCTTGGCGAAGGCGACGATGTCCGGCTCCAGGCCGAGCTGCTGGTAGCACCACGGCGTGCCGGTCAGGCCGACGCCGGTCTGCACCTCGTCGAGCACGAACAAGGCGTCGTACTCGTGACAGAGCGCCTGCATCGCCTGCAGGAACTCGGCGCGCATGTGGTTGTCGCCGCCCTCGCCCTGGATCGGCTCGGCGATGAAGCAGGCGATGTCGTGCGGGTGTGCCTCGAACGCCGCCCGCGCCTGGGCGAGCGCGCGGGTCTCGGCCGCCTCGACCTCGGCGAAATGCGCCTCGACGGGGAACCGCACGGCGGGTACGTCGATCCGCGGCCAGTCGAAGGTCGGGTAACGGTCGGTCTTTGTGGGATCAGTATTGGTCAGCGACAGCGTGTAGCCGGAGCGACCGTGGAACGCACGGGTCAGGTGCATCACCTGGCGGCCCAGGTCGCGCGAGCGCCCGGCCGCCTCGTTGCGGCGGCTCTTCCAGTCGAACGCGGTCTTCAGCGCGTTCTCGACGGCGAGCGCGCCGCCTTCGACGAAGAACAGGTGCGGCAGCGCCGGGTCGCCGAGCACTCGCACGAAGGTCTCGACGAACTCCGCGAGATGGGTGCTGTACATGTCTGGGTTCGCCGGCTTGTTCGCGGCGACGTGCGCCAACGTCGTCATGAAGTGCGGGTCGTTGACCAGGCCGGGCGGGTTCGCCCCCAGCGGCGCCGAGGCGAACGCGGTGTAGAGGTCGAGGTACTCGCGGCCGTCGCGGGCATCGACCAGCCAGCTGCCGTGGCTGTGCTCGACGTCCAGGACCAGCCGGAATCCGTCGGTGAGCAGGTGCTCGCTCAATCGGGCGTGGACGTCGCGGGGCGCGATCTCCGTCATGGCCAGGTGGGTCATCGCCGCCTCCGCGGATGGATTCGTAATATCTCCTGTCTGGAGTCTAATCGACCGAAGGATCTTCGAACTGAATTGCAAGCGCCCAAAGATGGTCCCGATTGGAGTCGTTGGCGTTAGCGTGACGGCATGTCACCGAAGCTGTGCCTCGCTCAGGACGCGGCGGCGGACGAGCTCCTCTCACGCGAGCCGCTGGCGCTGCTCATCGGAATGGTCCTCGACCAGCAGATCCCGCTCGAGTGGGCGTTCACCGGCCCGTTCACCCTCACCAAACGGCTGGGCCGAGAGCTCGATGCGGCGTACCTCGCACAGTGCAACCCGGACGAGCTCGCGAAGGTGTTTGCGACACCGCCTGCGCTGCACCGCTTCCCCGGGTCGATGGCCGCCCGCGTGCAGACGCTGTGCCGGGTGATCGTCGACGAGTACGGCGGGGAGCCGCAGAACATCTGGCGCGACGCTGCGACCGGCACGGAGCTGCGCAAGCGCGTGCAGGCGCTGCCGGGCTTCGGCGCACACAAGGCGAAGATCTTCGTGGCATTGCTCGGCAAGCAGTACGGCGTCCGTCCGAAGGGTTGGCGTGAAGCAGCCGGCGACTTCGGCAAGGCCGGGTCCCACCTGTCGGTCGCCGACATCACCGACGCGAAGTCACTCGCCAAGGTGCGCGCGTACAAGAAGCAGATAAAGGCCCAGGCGAAAGCGGCGGCCGCTGCGAAGTAGCTCGAGAACTCGGCTCAGGCTCAGGTTCGGCTGACTTCGATCGTGCCGTCGTAGTTGCGCCAGATGCGCCAGTTGCTGTGGTGGACCAGCCAGTGGTGGAACCGGCAGAGGTAGGCCGAGTTGGCGAGGTCGCTGCGCCCGCCGTGCGCCCAGAACGTCAGGTGATGTAACCGGCAGTGCTGCAGCGGTGCGCGGCATCCGGGGAAGGTGCAGCCTTGGTCGCGCAGCGCGGCAGCGCGGCGTTGGGCCGTAGTCCAGGTGCGGGTGGTGCGGCCGAGGTCGAGTAGTTCGCTGTCGCCGCCGAGCACGGCGGGCAGGATGGCGGCGTCGCAGGCCAGCCGTCGGGCTTCGGCGGCGCTGGTCTCGATGCCGTTGACGGTGGCGGTGAGGCCGAGCTTGTCGGCGAGTTCGTCGCGCAGGCCTTGCCACGGGATGGTGACGGTGATGTGGGGGCGTTCGCCTTGCTGGTCGGGCAGCCAGCCGCAGGACAGCGAGTGCTCCGCGATCGCGGTGAGGGCGTCGGCTCGCCGTTGTGCCGTGGTGCGGTCGTCGTCGGGGCCGGTGGTGCTCATCAGCGGTGCGAGTGCGCTCGAAAGCATGGCGCCGGCGGTGGGGTCGAGCATGGCGTCGAGGTGCAGCATGCCGTCGAAGGTGCTGGCCAAGCTGGCGTAGCGGCTGGCGTAGCGCCGTTGCTCGGCGGCCTCGGCGTCTTCGTCGGCGCCGGCCGTGATCCGTAGCTTGCGGACCGCGATGCCTAACGCGGTCGGGTCGAGCGTGCGGGCGGCGTCCAGCAGGATCCGTTCGCCGTCGGCGATCCATTGGTTGGGCAGCTTCCGCAGGCAGTCGGTGATCAGCCGGGCGTGCTCGTGGGAGATCTCGCCCGCCTGCAGTGCGTGGTCGGTGTCGGGATGGCTCGTCAGCGCCCAGCCGGTGCGCACCCGCCGGGAGGCCTCGACCGGGGAGAGCCGGCAGTCCTCGACCAGCCACGAGCGGGTCGCCCGCCCGCGTTCGGCGACGCTGGCCGCTCGCGCGTCGGCAGCCTGGATCCAGCCCGCCAGCACCCCGTCGAGCCGGTCACGGCAGGCCAGCAGCTCCTCGATCCCGGCCAGCAGCTCCGCGTCCGGCAGGTCGTGCGGCGCGACGGCGGCGCAGGCGGCCGCGGCCTGCTCCAGCACCTCCGCCAGTCTCGAACGCATGTTCGAATCGTACATTCGGCGCACGACGGGATCAACCGGATTTCCCTTTATTCACAACGAATTTCCGCGCATCTTCGTCCACAGGCTGTGGACGAAGATGCGCCTCGCTGGCAACCGCGGCGACGCGGAAACGATCCCGTGGGGATCCCGTGGGGCGGGTGGGACTCGAACCCACGACCTGACGGGTTATGAGCCCGCAGCTCTAACCAGCTGAGCTACCGCCCCGCGCAAACGCTAACTCGCGCCGACCAAGGTGACCCCGGCGGCGTGGCGACGCGCCAGCTCCTGATAGGCGTTCGGGTTGACGTCGACCCAGTACTGCGCACCGGGCGACAGCGGACCCGCGCTGGTGCCGACCGTGCCGCGAAACAGCGTGCCGGGCTCGACGATCGCGTTCGGCGGCACCAACGCGCCGGCCGCGACCATCGATCGGTCGCCGATCTGCGCGCCGTCCTGCACGGTTGCGCCGTTGCCAACGAGCGCCTCGACGCCAAGCGTCGCACCGTGGATGACGCACAGGTGTCCGACCGTCGACCCTGGCCCGATCTCGACCAGGTTCCCCGGCCCGTGAATCACCGAGTTGTCCTGGATGTTCGCGCCGGCGCGCACGACGATCGGGCCGAAGTCGGCGCGCAGCACTGCGCCGTACCAGACCGACGCGCCGGCCTCGACGCGGACGTCGCCGACCAGCGTCGCGGTCGGCGCGATCCAGGCAGCGGGATCGACGTCGGGAGCCTTGCCTTCGAAGGAGAACAGCGGCATCCGGCGAGCCTAACGAGCGCGCCTAGCACTCGCAGGCCGGCTCAGGTCATGTCAATTGCCCGAAAGTCTGCCTTTTGGTCCATGGCCGCGCGGGGCGCGCGGTTCTAGGTTCAGCCCTGCCACCATCCGCGTGCCCAGCATTGGAGGTGCCGCGTGTCCACGTTGCTCATGGGTCATGGCGAAGCCATCGGCAGCGAGCAAATTTTGGTCCCGGGCCACATGTCGATCTCATTCCTGATCGATGAGGGACGAGTGATGCCGTTCTCCAACGGCGTCGGGCTGGTGATGAATCCGCAGAGCTTGCAGTCGGAGGGCTTCACCCTGTCGTCATTCCACGGCGGCGGCGACGAGATCTCCAACCATCGACTGCACGTCCTCAACTCGGACCAGCGGGCGTGGTACGCCCAGGTGGATCCCGAGGACGGCAGCTGCTGCTATGCCGGCGAGCACTTCGAAAGCGGGCTGCGGCTCTGCGAAGACCCCGGCGAGCAGGGCCAGTGCGCGCAGAACCCTGACGGCGTGCACACCTGCGGCGGTCTGTTCTCCTTCACGTGGCAGGACAACGATTTGGTCTGGGTCTCCTGCCGCAAGGAGGTCACCGAGTCCGGCACGCTCCCGCAACTGAACTACGGCAACGCCGTCCCGCGCGGCCAGAAGCAGCCGACCAGCGAGTACTACGACTTTGCCGACCAGGTGCTCGCAAAGCTCAACTCCATGTCTGCCACCGACTTCGCGTCCTACTTCGACTCGCTCAGTGCCGAGGAGAAGGCCGTCGTGATGTTCAAGAAAGAGATCAAGGAGTGGTCCTACCGCCGGGAGGCCCGCAACTGGCTGGCGAAAGGTGCCACCGACGAAGATTTTTACGCCTTCGTCGCCGGTCAAGGCGAAGAGGCGGCGACGACGTACCTCAGTGACCGTGACCTGAAGGCGCGGTTCGCGAGAGGGAAGTTCGTGCGGCAGGCGCGGGAGTACTGGCAAGCCAACGGTGAGGACAACTTCCGGCTCTACGCCTATCGACTCGATGCTCAGTCGCGGGCCGTGCTCGAGGCGTATCCCGACATGGCGAAAGCACTCGCCGTACCTGACAGCGGCGCGGTCGGCGACGCCCAGCGCTACGGCATCGACTTCGACGAGATCGATTGGTCGATGGTGCAAGGGATCAACGAGAAGGTGCTCAAGGACGCTGACGAGCGCGCGCAGGTGCCGTACTGGCAGACGCAGGGCAAGCTGCTCATCGGCATGGAGCAGCCCGACGTCTACCGCAAACTGATGGAGCGGGCGCGCGACCGCGCTTCGGGCCAGGAGCCGACCGGTCAGCGGCCGAATGGCCAGATCACCGTGGTCTCACGGGGCGGTTTCGGGAGCCGCGGCAAGCTACGGGTAGGGGGCCGCTGCGACCAAGCCGTCGTGACTCAGTGGATCGGCGCCTTCTCGAAGAAGTCCGTGACCTTCGGATAACCACAGGGTTTCGACGGGCGGTTGCGGACCGGTCGTTGTGTCGTGCAATCATCTAGTCGCGCACGTCTAGCACCAGACGTCGAGCGCCGTCCGCCCCGCCGACGATCCCCCCAGCCGGCGGGGCGGACACTCCATCTGCGCCCTAAGTCGGCGCGCTCGGCCACTCTGCGATTCATTGCCCATCGCCAGCTATCCACTCGGCGATGATCGGAGCGTCAGACTCACGCCAGCCCGGCAGCGGATGTTCCATAGCGTCGTCGTAGGCGCCGGGCGCGGTGTCCTCGCCGTTGAGCCAGGCACGGAAGATCCGCTCAGATTCGGCCACCGCCTCGTCGGACGGTCTCGGGAGCTGGTCGGGGAGGTACCGCGGCAGTCCCTCCATGGCGTCGTCCGGCGGCGGCTTCGGGAACGGTCTGTCGAGGTCGTCGCTCATCCCATGGCCACCGGTAGGCCGGCAGCATCCGCTCACCTCCGGTCGAGAGAGTACGACCGCGATGCGACACGACAACACCGCTTTCCGGGTGCGGCGATCGTTGCCCGGGGCGGTAACTCCGCCAGCTAGTCGAGGCTGCTCTCACCCGTCGGGCGCTTGGCGCGGCTGGGCTGCACCCGCATCGGCTCGCCCGGCATCTTCGGGTAGTTCGGCGGGTACGGCGCGTCGCCAAGACCGCGGTCGGCCTCATCGCGATCCGCCCACTCAAGTAGCGCACGGATGTCGAACTGGACGTCGTCGATCGCGGCGTGCACGTCGCCCAGCTCGGCGAACCGCTGCGGCATCGTCGCGATCGTGAAGTCCGCGGTCTCGACGTCGGGCAGCTCGTCCCAGGTCACCGGCGCCGACACCGGTCCCCACTCCAAGCCGCGCACCGAGTACGCCGCCGCAATCGTGCGGTCCTTCGCGTTCTGGTTGAAGTCGATGAAGACCTTCTCGCCGCGCTCTTCCTTCCACCAGGCCGTCGTGACCTGGTCCGGCGCCCGCCGCTCGACCTCGCGGGCGAACGCGAGGGCGGCACGGCGTACCTCGCGGAAGCCGAAGTCCGGCGCGATGCGGATGTAGATGTGAATCCCGCGATTGCCAGAGGTTTTCGGCCAACCGATCGCGCCGATCTCGGCGAGCACCTCTCGCACCAGCGTCGCGACCCGCTTGGCGTCCTCGAAGTCCGTGCCCGGTTGCGGGTCGAGGTCGATGCGTAGCTCGTCCGGCATCTCGACGTCCGGCCGCCGGGTGTGCCACGGGTGGAACTCGACGGTCGACATCTGCACCGCCCAGGCGACCGACGCCAACTCCGTGACGCATAGTTCATCCGCCGTGCGGCCGGACGGGAAGCTGACCTCGGCGGTCTGCACCCAGTCGGGTGCGCCTTTCGGCAACCGCTTCTGGTAGATCTTCTCGCCGCCGACCCCTTCGGGATAGCGGTGCAGCATGCAGGGCCGGTCGTGCAATGCCCGGACGATGCCGTCGCCGACCGACAGGTAGTAGTTGACCAGGTCGAGCTTGGTCTCGCCCCGCGCCGGGAAGTAGACGCGCTCGGGATTCGTGATCTTGACGGTGCGCGATCCGACCTCGACCTCGACGTACGGCGACGCCATGCCGCGGACCCTACAAGGTCAGGTCAGGTCGAGACGTGCGATGCGCCGCATCGTCGCTGGCGAGATTCGCGAGATCCACCTGAACGCGTGCGCCTCCGGCGCCACCGGCACGACCGGCTTGCCGGACCGCACCGCGGCCACCACCGCGTTGGCGACCTTCGACGGTGGGTAGTTGCGCCGGGCGTAGGTGCGTGCCGCGCGCTGCCGCTTGCGCTCCTGCTCCGCATCACTCACTCCGACGTACTTCGACGCCGTCGTGATGTTGGTGTTGATGAAGCCGGGGCAGATCGCCGACACCACCACACCGGCGTCGACGACTTCCGCGCCGAGGCACTCACTGAGCATCAGCACGGCCGCCTTCGTCGTCGCGTACGCCGGCAGCATCCGGGTCGGCGCGAATGCCGCCGCCGACGCCGTGTTGACGATGTGGCCGCCCTCGCGCCGCTCGGCCATCGCCGCGCCGAAGAGCCGGCAGCCGTGCACGACGCCGAGCAGGTTGACGCCGACGATGCGTTCCCAGTCCGCGGCGCTGTGGTCGAGAAACGGTCCAGAAATCCCGATGCCGGCGTTGTTGACGACGATGTCCGGCACGCCGTGCTCGGCGATGACCGCCTTCGCAAAGTCCTCCATCGCGGTGACATCGGCCACGTCAACGACGTAGGAGTGGGCTTCGGCGCCGAGCCGCTGCAGGTCGCCGACGGTGGCGTCGGCCGCGGCTTCGTTGACGTCAGCGGCCACGACCTCGGCGCCGAGCCGGCCGAACGCCAGCGCCGTCTCCCGGCCAATGCCCGACCCGGCGCCCGTCACCACGACGACGCGGTCAGCGAACTCGCCAGTCCGTTCATGGCCGACTCGCAGCCGCCGCAGCGTCCGCGACTCAGCCGCGCCGCGCGCGTGCTCGACGAGATCCGTGACGGCGTCGGCGACGCCACCCGGCGCCGATCGCGCCACCCAGTGACCGGCGTGCATCCGGCGTACCCAGAGCCGATCCGCGATCCGCTCGAGGCCCTCGACGGCCGTGGGCGAGATGTAGCGGTCCTTGACCGGGACGATCACCTGCACCGGCACGACCGTGTGCAGCGACCGCGGTTGGCGCAACCGCTGAAAGACGTTGGCCCGGTAGATCTGCAGCCCGCCCACACTGTCGCGCGGCAGCGTCTTGCCGGGGTAGTCGGACCGGTGCGGCACGCCCTCCATCCGCTCGATGGCAACGCCGAACGCCCGCGCGAGGACGAACCGCCACAGCAGCGCTGGCAGCACCGGCAGCCGGAACAGCACCATGTACCACGACCGCCGCAACTGGCCGAGCGCGGTCAGCAAGCCCCGCGGCCGCACCCCGAGCCGGTCACGGAACCAGGCGTGCATGTGATCCAGCGGCGGACCGGAGATCGAGGTGTACGACGCGAACCGCGCCTCCGCGCCGGGCTCGGTGACAGCTTCCCATCCCTGCACCGATCCCCAGTCGTGTCCGACCAGATGGACCGGCTGATCCGGGCTGACCGCCGCTGCGACCGTCCGCAGGTCCGCCGCCAGCTGGTCCAGGCGGTACGCCGACCGGCGCCACGGCCGGCCCGAGGCGCCGGCACCGCGGACGTCATAGGTCACGACGTGATAGCGGTCCGCCAGCCGGTCGGCGACGTCGTCCCACATTGCGGCGGTGTCGGGATAGCCGTGCACCAGCAGCACCGTGGGCGCCGTCACGTCCCCGCGCTCGTAGACGGCGAGGCGCACCCCACCCGACTCGACCGTTCGTGCTGACGCCGTAGCCATCGCTCCCCCGTCTGGACTCGAACCAGAAACCTGCCGGTTAACAGCCGGACGCTCTGCCAATTGAGCTACGGGGGATCGGCCAGCCAGGGTAGCCAGGGCGGCAGGCTGGGTACAACCGCGACGCCATGCGGGTCCGACGGGTTGACTGCGCCAGCCCGGGGATCCGGCGGGTGCGACGCGGTCGCGGCTTCAGCTACGTCGATGCGGACGGCAACCGGCTCACCGACACGGCGACGCTGCAGCGCATCAGTGAGCTCGCAATCCCGCCGGCCTGGCAGGACGTTTGGATCTGCCCACTCGCGAACGGCCACATCCAGGCGACCGGCACGGACGCCGCCGGCCGGCGGCAGTACCTCTACCACGACGCCTGGCGGACCGCCCGCGACCGCGCGAAACACCAACGGATGCTCGACTTCGCGCGCCGCCTGCCGGCCGCGCGCAAGCGGATCGAGCAGGACCTGGCGGGACGCGGCTACACCAAGCGGCGAGTGCTGGCCGCGTCGGCGCGGCTGCTCGACCTCGGCTTCTTCCGCATCGGCAGCGAGGAGTACGCCGAGGACAACGGCTCGTTCGGGCTGGCCACGATGCGCCGCGAAGACGTCGCCGTCTCGCGCGATGACGTGATCACCTTCGACTACATCGCGAAGGGCGGCATCCGGCGGGTGCAGTCGGTCGCCGAGCCGGCGGTCTGCAAGGTGGTGGCCGGGTTGAAGCGCCGCCAAGGCGGCGGCGACGAGCTGCTCGCCTTCCGCGACCGCGATGGCTGGCACGACGTGAAGAGCCACGACATCAACGGCTACCTCGCGGAGATCCTGCGCGGCGAGTTCACCGCGAAGGACTTCCGCACCTGGCACGCGACCGTGCTGTGCGCCGTCGGCCTCGCCGTCTCCGACATCGCGCCGGCCAGCGAGTCGGGCCGCAAACGCGCGGTCAGCTGGGCGATCAAGGAGACCGCCCACTACCTCGGCAACACCGCCAGCGTCTGCCGATCGTCGTACGTCGACCCGCGGGTCATCGACCGGTTCGTCGACGGCCGCACCATCCACGCCACGCTCGACCGGCTCGGCGCCGACGTCAACCCGGGCGAGCTCGCCACCCAGGGCGCGGTCGAGCGAGCCGTCCTGCGGCTGCTGTCCTAACCTGAAACCGTGCGAAAGCTGCTGCTCTCACCCAAGTGGTGGGGACTGCACCTGTTTGTCCTGGCCGCGATCTTGGTGATGCTGCGGCTGGGCCTCTGGCAGTGGCATCGCGCCGAGTCCGCCAGCGGCGGCCTGCAGAACTACGCCTACGCCTTCCAGTGGCCGCTGTTCGCGATCTTCGCCGGCGTGCTGTGGTGGAAGACGTTGAAGATCGAGTTGCGCGGCGAGGCCGACGAGACCGGCCAGGCGCCGCGCCCGCTGTCGCGGCTGAACGCCCGGCCGTTCCCGGAGCCGCACATCCGCCACCACGAGGGCGTCCGGATCGGGATCAGCACCGGGCCGGCCGTTATCGATGACGACGACGAGGAAGTTCGCACCTACAACGCCTACCTGGCTCGGCTGAACGCCCGCGCCGCCGGCTCCGTCCCGCGATCGAGCCACTGAGTCGTGACCTCGGTCTTTGACGTCCGCAGCGTCGAGGCGGCGCTGCTGCGTTACCGCATCATTGCGCTGACGGTCAGCGTGCTGCTCGTGGTGTTGTTCTGCGTCGGCCTGCCGCTGCAGTTCGCCGCCGGCCACGGTGCCGTCGACGCCGTCGTGGGCACCGCGCACGGCGTCTTCTTCTATCCGCTCTACATCCTGGCGGCGCTCGACCTCGGTCGGCGCGTGCGGATGCATCCGATCCAACTGGTGCTCACCATCGTGGCGGGAACGGTGCCGCTCGCGTCGTTTTACGCCGAGCGGCGTACGACGCAGTACATCCGCACCCACCAGGCCGCGCTGCTCGCCGCGGCGACTCCGGCAGCGGTCGACTAGGTCACAACCGCGCTTCTCGGCTCCGTCACATGATCGGCTCGCCGGCGGCGCGCATCCCGAGATAGCCAGCGCCCGCTTGGACGAGTACCAGGATGAGGGTGACGTAGCCACCCCAGGCGAGTCCGTAGCCGTAGTGATGTCCGAACAGGTTGCCGCTCGGCAACGTCAGCCAACGGATCACGAAGAACAGCAGCGCCAGCACCGACAGGGCCGTCGCAATCAGCCGCCATGGCGCCCCAGCGGGCAGCGACTGCGGCGCGAATGCCACGGCGCCGCCGAGCACGATCGACGCGACCAGCAGCAGTCCGGCCAGCACGCCGACGCCATGCCACGCGGAGATCGTGCTGGAAAACGGGAACGCCGAGAACCGCGCGAACGCGAGGAAGCTGAAGACGAATGCCAGGAAGCCGGCGCCCTCAAACGCCTGGTCGTGACGGGCAATCGACCGCAGGTTGAACGTGGTGTCTGACATCCGACCCCCCAAATCGTCGTCGCTATAGTTCGCCGGCCGCCTGCGCGCGGAGTCCCTGCTTCTGCCGCTCGAGCAGGATCAGCTCGCCGAAGCGGCGGTTGTACTCCTCCGCCTGCTCGACTGGGTTGAGCCGCTGCAGCCGCGACTTCAGCTCCTGCACCTGCCGGGTCAGCGCCATCTCCTGAAGCCGGACCAGCAGCGCGTGGGCGTAGCGCGCGTCATCCTCGTCGAGCGACTGCATCGGCTCGACGGCGAGCTCGGTCACCAGGTCGCGGACCGCGTCCGTGTCGGCCGCGTCGTGCAGCCGCTCCACCCAGCCGGCGCCACCGGTCGCGCCCGCCGCCCCGCCGGCCTTGGCCACCACCGCGCGCACCTCGCGGTAGGCCGGTGACACGAAGCACTCCTCGCCGAGCCCGTCGAAGACCGGCCCAGCCAGCGCCGGCCGTTGCACCACCAGCTTCGCGACCTCGCGCTCGACGACCAGCCGCGGGTCGCGCGGGTCGGGCCGCACCTGCTCGGCCGAGCGCTGCCGGGGCGTCGCCCGGCCGTTGCCCGCCGGCGCGCGGTCGCCGCCGCGCACCCGTTGCAGCACCGGCTCGACCTCCATGCCGAGCCATCCGGCGAGCCGGCGGGCGTACTCGTCGCGCAGCGACGTGTCCTTCAAGCTGGCGACGACCGGAGCGGTCGCGGCGAGCGCCTCGACCCGGCCCTCGGGGATCGTCAGGTCGAACCGCTCGAGGGTCGCGCGGATCGCGAACTCGGCCAGCGGGATGTGGCTGGCGATCAGGTCGCGGACCGCCAGGTCGCCCTGCCGTTGCCGCAGCTCGCAAGGATCGAGGCCGTCGGGCTGCACCGCGACGAACGTCTGGGTCACGAACTTCTGCTCGCCGGCGAACGCCTTCAGCGCCGCGTTGCGTCCGGCTTCGTCGCCGTCGAAGGTGAAGATCACCCGACCGCGGAGCTCGTCCTGGTCCATCAGCAGCCGGCGCAGGATCGCGATGTGCTCGTCGCCGAACGCGGTGCCGCAGGTCGCGACCGCGGTGGTCTCCCCCGCGAGGTGGCACGCCATCACGTCGGTGTAGCCCTCGACCACGACCGCCTTCGCCGAGGTTGCGATGTCGTGCTTGGCGAGGTCCACGCCGTACAGCACCTGGCTCTTCTTGTAGAGCACGGTCTCCGGGGTGTTGAGGTACTTCGGGCCGTTGTCGTCGTCGCGCATCCGGCGCGCGCCGAACCCGATGACGTCACCCTTGCGGTCGCGGATCGGCCAGACCAGCCGGCCGCGGAACCGGTCGATCGGCCCGCGCTGGCCCTGGCTGACCAACCCGCCCGCGAGCAACTCGGCGTCGGTGAAGCCGAGGCCGCGCAGGTGGTTGAGCGTGACGTCCCAGCCGTCCGGCGCGAAGCCGACGCCGAACCGCTGCCAGCTGGCCTCGTCGAAACCGCGCTCGGTCAGGAACCGTCGCCCGACCTCCGCCGCCGGCGTGTGCAGCTGCGCCGCGAAGAAGCTGGCGGCCGCGGCATGAGCATCGAGCAGCCGCTGCCGCTGACCACTCCCCTGCCCGGGCCCGGATCCGGCCTGCTCGCGCCGGACCTCGATGCCTGCCCGCCGCGCCAGCACCTCGATGGCGTCGGAGAAGTCGAGGTGCTCGATCTCCCGGACGAACGTGATGACGTCGCCGGACGCGCCGCAGCCGAAGCACTTGTAGAAGCCCAGCGACGTGTTGACGGTGAACGATGGCGTCTTCTCGTCGTGGAACGGGCAGAGCCCCTTCAGCCGGCCGCCGCCGGCGCCGCGAAGCTGCACGTGGTCGGCCACCACCTGCTCGAGCGGCACCCGCTCGCGGACCGCGGCGATGTCCTCGTCACGGATCCGTCCGGCCACGGCGGCTCCCGTCAGGTCGCAGGGACAAGGTCGCAAGGACAGGCAGCGGGGGAAGTCGCCGGCTCCACTGTACGGCGCGGCACCGTCAGTCGAAGGTCCGCACGATCACGTAGTGCGGCAGCCGGGCCGGGCCGTAGCGAAACTCCTCGCCGACCCGGCGCCAACCGGCTTTCATGTAAAACGGCAGCGCCGCGGCTCGGGCATTCGCCCAGCACAGCGGCGCCCGCGCCGCCCGCATGACCGCGACCGCCTCGTCCAGCACCCGCCGGCCGACGCCGGTGCCGCGCCGCTCGGGTGCCACCGCCATCCCGCGCAGCTGCCAGGCCTCCGGACAGTGCTCGCCGGCCGGGTCGGCGTACGGCGACGGGAAGACGGTGGCGCAGCCAATGCACTCGGCGCCGGCAAACGCGCCGACGTGCCGGATCTGCGGAGTGGCGTCGTAGTCCGACGGCTCGACCGGCTCCTCCGGGCGCAGCACGGCCTTGCGCAGCGCCAGGATCTCCTCGATCGTCGCCTCGCGCACGACGAAGTCGGTCATCGCACCAGCCGGGCGTGCCAGACCATCGCGGACACGTCGGTGAGCGACGCCACCTGGTCGATGACGACCCGGGTGCGGGCTTCGTCGTCGCGGGCGGCGTCGTACGCCGGGCGCAGCCACGGCTCCAGCATCTGCGGCGCCTGCGCGCTCAGCGCGTCGAGCAGCTCGGTCAGCTGCTCGCGCTGGCGGGCCTGCGCGCGGACGGTGGTCTCGCGCCGCATCACGTAGCGGTCGGCGACGGCCTTGAGCACGGCGCACTCGGCGCGGATGTCGGCGGGCACCGCGAGGTCGCCGCCGTAGCGCCGGAGCTGCGCGGTCGGCGCCGCGGCCCGGGTCGCGTCGAGCGCCGCGCCGCAGAGCCGGGCGATCAGCTCGCTGGTCATCCGCTTGAGCGCGACCAACGCGCGCAGCGACCCGTCGAACTCACGCAGCCAGACGCCACTGTCGCGCAGCCGGTCGAGCGCGGCGGCGAGCTCGTCGGCGGGCGCGTCGCTGTAGGACTCGCGAGCAAGCGCCACCAGCGCGTCGCACTCGACGGCGTCGTCGATCACCTCGAGCTTGACGTGACCGGCCTGCACGCCGTCCTCGAGGTCGTGCACCGAGTAGGCCACGTCGTCGGCCCAGTCCATGATCTGCGCCTCGATGCATCGGCGTCGATCCGGAGCGCCGTCGCGCAGCCAGTCGAAGACGGGGCGGTCGTCGTCGTACACGCCGAACTTGGGCGTGCCGTCGGTCGACGGCCAGGGGTACTTGGTCGCGGCGTCGAGCGCCGCCCGGGTCAGGTTTAGCCCGGCGCTGATGCCGTCGGGGGCGATCACCTTGGCCTCGAGCCGGGTCAGCACGCGCAGGCTCTGCGCGTTGCCCTCGAAGCCGCCGATGTCGGCGGCGTACGCCGCCAGCGCGGTCTCGCCGTTGTGCCCGAACGGCGGGTGGCCGAGGTCGTGGGCCAGGCAGGCGGCGTCGACGAGGTCGGGGTCGGCACCGAGCGCGCCCGCCAGCTCGCGGCCGATCTGCGCGCACTCCAGTGAATGCGTCAGCCGGGTGCGCGGGAAGTCGCTCTCGCCGACGCCGACGACCTGAGTGCGGGCGGCCAGCCGGCGCAGCGCCGCGGAGTGCAGCACGCGTGCGCGGTCGCGCACGAACTCGTCTCGCGTCACCTGGCCGGCCTTCGGCTGCTCGCTGACCCGCCGCGCCCGGGCGGCATCGTCGTAGTCGTCCAGTCGCATCGTCAGATCACGCCGGCGGAGTGCTCGTTGTCGTTGTGGAACAGCTCGTAGTAGATGTACGCCTCGGTCTCGCGGGCGATGTAGCGGATCTCGGTGGTGCGGCTGTCGACTGCCGGGCCGGTCCGCTCGGGCGAGGTGTTGGCGTCCAACCCGAGGTCGCGCGCCATGGTGCGGGCGCGCAAGCAGTGCCACGGGTCGGTGACGATCACGGCAGAGTGCCAGTCGTGGGAGCGGTACGCCGCGTGCACCGCTTCCAGGCTGCGCAGCGTGTCCGACCCCGTCGGTACCGCGACGATGTCGGCCTGCGGCACGCCGTGGGTGACGAGGAAGTCGAGGCCGGACTGCGCCTCGGTGAAGCGGTCACCGGGCTGCTTGCCGCCGACGGTCACGACGCGGGGCGCGACGTGCTCGCGAAACAGCGCCGCGGCATGCGCCAGCCGCGCGGCGAAGACCGGGGAGGGCTTGCCGTTGTACTGGCTGGCGCCCAGTACAACGATGGCGTCCGACCGTGGATGCTCGTCCTGCCGCGCGATCCACCAGATGTGGGCGGCGACGTACACGACGTAGGTCAAGCAGAACAGGACGAGTGCGAGCACGACGCGGGCGACCCAGCGCAACCACGAGGTCAGGGTCACCGGCGCCCGGTCGCCGGCGTACTGCGGGTCACCGGCTGTCGCTGCCAGCCGCGTCGAGGGCGGCCCGGCCGGCCTCCAGCCGGGCGACCGGCACGCGGAACGGTGAGCACGAGACGTAGTCGAGACCGGCGTGGTGGAAGAAGTGGACCGACTCGGGGTCGCCGCCGTGTTCACCGCAGATGCCGACCTTCAGGTCCGGTCGGGTCGCGCGGCCTTCCTGCGTGGCCAGCTCGACCAGCCGGCCGACGCCCTCGCCGTCGAGCGTCTCGAACGGGCTGACGCCGAAGATGCCGAGGTCGATGTAGCGCGAGAAGAACGCGCCCTCGACGTCGTCGCGGGAGAATGCCCAGCCCATCTGGGTCAGGTCGTTGGTGCCGAACGAGAAGAACTCCGCCGCCTCGGCGATCTGTCCGGCCGTGAGCGCGGCGCGCGGCACCTCGATCATCGTGCCGATCAAGGTGTGGACCTCGACGCCGGTCTCGCGGGCCACGTCGCCGATGATCCGCTCGGCCTCCTCGCGCACGACCTCGAGCTCCTGCACCGCGCCGACGAGCGGCACCATGATCTCCGGCCGCGGGTCCTTGCCGTCTCGCTTGCAAGCCGCGGCCGCCTCGGCGATCGCCCGCACCTGCAACGCGAACAGCCCCGGGATCACGAGACCGAGCCGGACGCCGCGCAAGCCGAGCATCGGGTTCTGCTCGTGGAGCCGGCGTACTGCTTCGAGCAGCTTGCGGTCGGCGTCGGAAACCTTCTCGCCTTTCGCTTCCTGCACGGCGATCCGCACCGACAGCTCGGTCATGTCGGGCAGGAACTCGTGCAGCGGCGGATCGATCAGCCGGACCGTGACCGGCAGCCCGTCCATCGCGGTGAAGATCTCGACGAAGTCGTCGCGCTGCAGCGGCAGCAGGGCATCGAGCGCGGCCTTCTGCTCGGCGTCGCCCTCGGCGAGGATCAACCGCTCGACGTGCTTGCGCCGCTCGCCCAGGAACATGTGCTCGGTGCGGCACAGGCCGATGCCGGATGCTCCGAACCGCCGCGCGCGCTGCGCGTCTTCGGCGGTGTCGGCGTTGGTGCGCACACCCAGCCGTCGCGCCCCGTCGGCGTGCTTGATCAGTCGGTCGACCGCGGCGACCAGCGAGTCGGCGTCGGGCGCCAGGTTGCCTTCGAAGTACTCGACCACCGGGCTCGGCACCACCGGAACCTCGCCGAGGTAAACCTCGCCGGACGTGCCGTCGATCGACACGACGTCGCCCTCGCCGAAGCGGACGCCGTCCTTGGTGACGACGGTCTTGCCCTTCAGGTCGATGTCGAGGTCGTCGGCGCCGGAGACGCAGGTCTTGCCCATCCCGCGGGCGACGACGGCGGCGTGACTGGTCTTGCCGCCGCGGCTGGTGAGGATGCCCTTGGCGGCGATCATCCCCGGCAGGTCGTCGGGGTTGGTCTCGCGGCGTACCAGGATGACGTCCTCGCCGCGGTCGGCCCACTCCCCTGCGGTCGCGCTGTCGAACACGACCTTGCCGACCGCCGCGCCCGGCGACGCGCTGACGCCGGTGGCGATGTGCTGCTTGTCCGCCTGCTCGTCGAACCGCGGGAACATCAACTGGGCGAGCTGCGCGCCGGTGACCCGTTGCAGCGCCTCGTCGAGATCGATCAGGCCCTCGTCGACGAGCTGTACGGCGATCTTGAATGCAGCCGCCGCGGTGCGCTTGCCGACCCGGGTCTGCAGCATCCAGAGCTTGTTGCGCTCAACCGTGAACTCGATGTCGCACAGGTCGCGGTAGTGCTGCTCGAGTGTGGCCATGATCTGGAGCAGCTCGTCGTACGCCGGCTTGTCGATCCGCTCCAGGTCGGCGAGCGACACGGTGTTGCGGATGCCGGCGACGACGTCCTCGCCCTGCGCGTTCTGAAGGTAGTCGCCGTAGATGCCCTGGTCGCCGGTGCCCGGGTCGCGGGTGAACGCGACTCCGGTGCCGGAGTCCATGCCGAGGTTGCCGAAGACCATCGCGACCACGTTGACGGCGGTGCCGAGGTCGGCGGGGATCCGCTCCTGGCGGCGGTAGAGCTTGGCGCGGTCACCGTTCCAGGAGTCGAAGACGGCGTGGACGGCGAGCGTCAGCTGGTCGCGCGGATCGGTCGGGAAGTCGCGGCCGGTCTGCTCCCGCACGACCTCCTTGTAGCGGTCGACGACGCCGCGCAGATCCTCCTCGTCGAGGTCGAGGTCGTTCGTCGTACCTTTCGCCTTCTTGGCCGCGTCGAACGCCTCGTCGAAGTGCTCGCCGTCGACGCCCATCACGGTCTTGCCGAACATCTGGATCAGCCGGCGGTAGGAGTCCCAGGCGAACCGGTCACTGCCAGCCTGCTTCGCCAGGCCTTGCACGCTCTCGTCGTTGAGGCCGATGTTGAGGACGGTGTCCATCATCCCCGGCATGGAGAACCTCGCGCCGGAGCGGACGCTGACCAGCAGCGGGTCGTCGGGCTGCCCGAGCTGCTTGCCCATCGCCTGCTCGAGCCGCGCCAGGTGCTCGCTGACCTCAGCGGCCAGCTCGGGCGGCTCGCTGCCGGTCGCGAGGTAGGCGTTGCAGGCCTCGGTCGTGATGACGAAGCCGGGCGGCACCGGCAGGCCGAGGTTGGTCATCTCGGCGAGGTTGGCGCCCTTGCCGCCGAGCAGGTCCTTGAGGTCCTTGTTGCCCTCGGCGAAGTCGTATACGTACTTCGGCACAGATGCTCCCTGCGCTCATCGTGCTGGCCGCTCGGCAGCGTCGGCGACGACAGCGCGGACGCGCCGCGTCGCCTACGACCCTACCCACCCCGTCCTCAAGGTCATGGCGGTCTCGCCTGGCTAGAACCAGGCGCCATCGCCAAACTCGATCCACCGGGCGGGTCTCGGGCATCAGCGTCCACAGGCCGACAGGCTTAGTGGCGATCAGCGATGACTCCGCGCATCGTCGGCACGTGCCTAGACGTTGTTCGACGGATCCATGCCTGCCCGCTCTGATTCGCTCGCAAGACTGGGTGGCGCATCGCGACCAGCTGCTATCTGCAGGTCTCACCCGCCGCGCCGTTGACCATCGGCTCGAGACCGGCCAATGGCGAGTCCTGTTACCCGGCGTATATCTCACCCATCCCGGCGAGCCGAGCCGACGTCAGATGTTGGTCGCGGCACAGCTCTACGCCGGCCCGCGGTCGGCGATCGACGGCCTCGACGCCTGTCGCTTCCATGGGGTCAACGCTGCCCGGCCGGACGAGGATCGGGTGCACGTGGTCGAGCCGTGGGGCGAGCCGGCGCGCACTACGGGGTTCGTTGTCGTGCGGCGCACCCTGGCTCCGATCGTCACTGTGGCCACCGATTTGCTCCGTTACGTCGACCCGGCGACCGCAGTCATCGCAGCGGCTCGTCGTGCTCGCAGCGACCGCTCGGTGCTCGCCCTCCTGAGCGACGGGTTGCAGCGACGCGTCACGTCGTATCCCGACCTCGTCAGAGCGCACATCCAAGGTTCGCCGCGCAACGCACGACGCACCGAACGTGCCCTCGCCGAGCTTGGCGCCGGAGCGCGATCGGCTCCCGAAGTCGACTTTCTGCATCTCGCCGAGGCGAGCGTGCTGCTGCCGCGACCGCTCTGCAACCCCCTGCTCCGGCTGACGGACGGCCGGTTGATCAGCCCGGATGCGCTCTTCGTCGAGTCAGCCGTCGTGCACGAGACCAACGGCCGCGTCGCGCACGACCGGCAGGACCTCTTCGAGGACATGCAAACGCGTCACGACGCCCTCACGGCGAGCGGTTTCGTCGTACTGCACAACTCACCCAGGCGCATCAGACTGCACGGCCGGGAGGTCATCTCCGAAGTCGAGCGCTGCCACGCGCGACACCTCGGTCGCGGCATGCCACCCGGCGTCGAGATCCTTCGTTTGGCGGCTTGACCACCCTCTAGCCAGGCCAGGTCGCCATGATCTTCAGCAGGGGGGGAGAGATTTGAGGAGGTACTCCTCGACGGCGTTGATGCCGATGCGCTCTTGCTGCATGGTGTCGCGGGAGCGCACCGTGACCGCGTCGTCCTCGAGGGTGTCGAAGTCGACGGTGACGCAGTACGGCGTGCCGATCTCGTCCTGGCGACGGTAGCGCCGGCCGATCGCCCCGGCGTCGTCGAACTCGACGTTCCAGCGCTGCCGCAGCGCCTCCGCCAGCCCACGCGCCTTCGGCGACAGGTCGGCGTTGCGCGACAGCGGCAGCACCGCCACCTTGACCGGCGCCAGCCGAGGATCCAGTCGCATCACGGTGCGCTTCTCGAGCACGCCCTTCGCGTTGGGCGCCTCGTCAGTGGTCAGCGACGCGAGCAGGAAGGCGAGCACGCAGCGGGTCAAGCCGGCCGCCGGCTCGATGACGTACGGCGTCCACCGCTCCGCGCGGTCCTGGTCGAAGTAGGTCAGGTCCGCGCCGGAGTGCTTCGCGTGCGTGGTCAGGTCGAAGTCGGTGCGGTTCGCGATGCCCTCGAGCTCCGCCCACTCCGATCCGCCGAACCGGAACCGGTACTCGATGTCGACGGTGCGCTTCGAGTAGTGCGAGCGCTTCTCCGGCGGGTGCTCGAAGCGGCGCAGGTCCTCCTCCGGCAGCCCGAGGTCGACGTACCAGTCCCACCGCAGCTGCAGCCAGGTCTCGTGCCACTCCTCGTCGGTGCCCGGCTCGACGAAGTACTCCATCTCCATCTGCTCGAACTCGCGCGTGCGGAAGATGAAGTTGCCGGGCGTGATCTCGTTGCGGAACGACTTGCCGGTCTGCGCGATGCCGAACGGCGGCTTGCGCCGCGCGGCGGTCATCACGTTCAGGAAATTCACGAAGATCCCCTGCGCGGTCTCGGGCCGCAGGTAGTGCAGCGACCCCTCGTCCTCGGTCGCACCGAGGTGGGTGCGCAGCAGGCCGTTGAACATCCGGGGCTCGGTCCAGGCACCCTTGGTGCCGCAGTTCGGGCACGGTACGACGGCCAGCGTCACCGAGTCGGCGTCGTCGATCTTCTTGCGTTCCGCGAACTCTTCGCGCAGCTGGTCTTCGCGGAACCGCTTGTGGCAGGACTGGCACTCGGTCAGCGGATCGACGAACGCGTCCAGGTGACCCGACGCCTGCCAGACCTCCGGCGCCAGGATGACGGCGGAGTCGATGCCGACGACGTCGTCGCGCGTCTGCACCATCGCGCGCCACCACTGACGGCGAATGTTCTCCTTCAACTCCACGCCGAGCGGGCCGTAGTCCCAGGCGGATCGGGTGCCGCCGTAAATCTCCGATGACGGGAAGACGATGCCTCGCCGCTTGGACAGGCTCACGAGGTCGTCGATTCGTGCCGCGCCGCTGGGTGACGGATGGGGAGAAGAGGGAGACATGATGGGGCTCCATCCGGCTGGCGGTCGGCGAGGGTCTCAGCCTAGTGGCGCGAAGGCGGCGCCGCGATGGCAGGTCGGCTTAGCTGTCGGCCGTCGGCGCTGTGATCATGACACGGTGCGAAACCGGGCCGGCATGATAATCGCCGCCATCGTCGTCGGCGGCGTGTTCGTAGCCGGCTTGGTCGTCGGCGGTCGCGCGGGCGGTGGCCTGCTGCTGATCACCGACGCCGTGCTGATCGGACTGACTCGCGCGGTGTGGGGGCAACTGCGACCGCAAGGGCGACCGTTGCGGCTTGCGCTGATCGTCCTGATCGCGGTGCTCGCCGCGATCAAGCTCGCCGGCTGACCGAACCTCAGGCCAGCTGCCCGGCTCGTTCCAGGATCTCGATGTGGTTGCCGAGCGGATCCTCGGTCGACCCGCGCCGACCGCCGAACAGGTCCGGCAAGTCGCGCCACGTCGCACCGCTGGCCCGCAGCCGGCCGAGCACCGCGTCGTAGTCGTCGACGACCAGCGCGAAGTGCCCGTCGCCCGGCCCGGCGCCGGCCGCTCGCTCCGACACGTGCAGCTGCGCCGCGTCGCCGATGTCGAACCATGCGCCCCCCGGGTTCGTCCCCTCGGCCGGCTTGGCCGCCCGCCGGAGGCCGAGTACGTCGACGTAGAACCCGACGAGCTGCTCCGTCTGGCCCGGCCGAACGACGACGTTCACGTGATGCAACCGCACGTCGGTCATTGTCCTCGCCGGCCCGCGCCGACTCACCGCGCAGCGCCGTAGCGCCGCTCCCGCCGGGCGTACTCCTCGATCGCGGCCCATAGCTGCAACCGGTCGTAGTCCGGCCAGAGCGTGTCCTGGAAGACCATCTCGGCGTACGCCGACTGCCAGAGCAGGAAGTTCGAGATGCGCTGCTCGCCGGAGGAGCGGATGAACAGGTCGACGTCCGGCATCTCAGGCTCATCGAGGTAGCGCGTCAACGTCCGCTCGTTGACCTTCGCCGGGTCGATCCGGCCGGCGACCACGTCACGCGCCAGCCCGGCAGCGGCATCGGCGATCTCCGCCCGGCCGCCGTAATTGACGCACATCGTGAGGGTGAGCACCTTGTTGCGCCGGGTCATCTGCTCGGCGATCTCGAGCTCGTCGATCACCGACTTCCACAGCCGCGGCCGCCGGCCCGCCCACCGCACCCGCACGCCCATCGCGTGCATCTCGTCACGCCTGCGCCGGATCACGTCGCGGTTGAACCCCATCAAGAACCGCACCTCGTCCGGCGACCGCTTCCAGTTCTCGGTCGAGAACGCGTACGCCGACAGCCACTGCACGCCAACCTCGATGGCGCCCTCGACGACGTCGAACAGCGAGCTCTCGCCCTGCTCGTGGCCGACCGTCCGCGGCAGCCCGCGACGATTCGCCCACCGCCCGTTGCCGTCCATGACGATCGCCACGTGCCGGGGCACGAGCGACTTGGGAATCGCCGGTGGACGGGCTCCGGAGTGATGTGGTGCGGGCGGCCGGACGGGCACGCCGCCATCTTGTCAGCGCCGCCCGCCGCGCAGGTCGTCAGGCGCGTTCGACGAGTGGCAGCGACCGCAGACCGCGTTCGAGCTGCCACTGCAGGTACGCCGCAACCAAACCGCTGGCCGCCCGCTGCTCGCGGGCGCCGGCAGCATCGGCCACCGCCCAGTCGCCCGAGAGCAGGGCCGACAGCAACGCGAGCGTGTCGGCCGACACCGTGGCGGCCCCGGGCGGCCGGTGGGTGCGGCAGGTCGCGCCGCCGGCGGCGACCGAGAACGACGAGTGCGGCCCCGGCTCGCCGCACTGCGCGCAGCCGTCGAGTGCCGGCTCGTATCCAGCGATCGCCAGCGCCCGGAGGATGAACGCGTCCAGGATCAGCGTCGGCGCGTGCTCGGCCGCGGCGAGCGAGCGCAGCGCGGCGGTGACGAGCAGGTAGAGCCGCAGCGACGGCTCGCGCTCCTCGACGGTCAGTCGCTCCGCGGTCTCCAGCACGGCGGTGCCGGCCGTGTAGCGGGCGTAGTCGGCCGCGATCCGGTCGCCGTACGGCGCGACCGTCTCCGCCTGCGTGATGGTGTCGAGCGAGCGCCCCTCGTAGAGCTGCAGGTCGACCTGCATGAACGGCTCGACCCGGGCGCCGAACCGCGACCCGGTGCGCCGGACCCCCTTGGCGACGGCTCGCACCCGACCGTGGCGGCGGGTCAGCAGCGTGACGATCCGGTCTGCCTCACCCAGCTTCTGGGTGCGCAGCACGACCGCCTCGTCGCGATAGAGCGGCACCTTCTCATTGTGCGGGCGGACGACGACGCCGCCGGTCACAACGCGCGGCAGAAGTCTTCGGTCGGGCCGCAACGTTTCGGCCAGACCGACCGTTATGCCAGGTACGGTGAGTTTCCCAGCGGCCGCACCGGAGGAATCCCGCAATGCCGAGGTCGTTCAGCAGGCTACGGCGCATGACCGCCGCCGTCGGAGTCGGCGTTGTGCTCGCCGGCACCGGGTTGGCGGCCGCACCGGCAACCGCCGCAGCGCCGGCCACCTCCGTGGTCGTGCTGTTGCAAGCGCCGCACCCGGCCGCGCTCGACCGGCTGGCGGCGGCGACCGGGCTGAGCCACGCGCAGCGCCGCCACCGGCTGGCCCGGCTGATGCCGTCCGCCGCCACTCGCGGTCAGGTCGTCGCCGCGCTCGCCGACCGTGGTCTGACGGCCACCCACGTCACGCCGTGGACGATTGCTGCGACCGGCGCCAGCTCAAGCGTCGCCAACCTGACCGCCGCGGTCGCGAACGCCGCCAATCGCGTGGTGGGTCACCTGGCCGGGACGCTGGCGGGCATCGCCGCAGTGCTGCCGACCAGCGGGCCGAAGCTGTTCACGCCGCAAGCCGTGCTCGCTGGCAACGACTTCCGCAACGCCTACACCGCCCCGAACGTCTCGCCGCCGGTGGGCGGCAGCGGCACGACCGGGACCATCGCGACGTTGCAGTTCGCCGGGTGGAACTCCGCCGACCTGACCGACTACGCCACGCAAGCCAACCTGCCCGACCCGATCGCGGCCGGCCGGTTCACCGCGGTGCCGGTCGCGCCACTGACCAAGGTGCCGGCCGCCACCAACCCGGATGACGAGGAGGTCGACCTCGACCAGGAGTCACTCCTGTCGACCGCACCCAATGCGCACCAGCGCGCCTACTTCGCCAACAACACCCAGGCAGGGTACGCCGCCGCGCTGAGCCAAGTGCTCGCGGATGTGCTCGGCGGCGCCGGCGCGTTCCAGGGCGGCGACCAGCACATCGTCGCGCTGTCGACGTCATGGGGATCCTGCGAGAACGACGTGGCAGCGGCTCATCCCACGGTCGCTGCGATCGAGAGCGTGCTCAAGTCGTTGACCGCCGCCGGCGTCACGATCTTCGCCTCGACCGGCGACACCGGGATCTACGGCTGCGACATCTCGCAGAGCAACACCGCGACGGCCGTGAGCTACCCGGCCTCCTCGCCCGAAGTCGTGGCCGTGGGCGGCACCCGGCTGACGTTCTCCGGCGCCAGCGTCGCGAACACCGGCAGCAACTGGCGGGACACCGGCTGGAGCTGCACCTCCGCCGCGACCTGCGAGGGCAAGGGCCCCGGCGGCTCGGGTGGCGGCGAGTCGGCGTTGTTCGGAATGCCGGCCTATCAGGTCGGCGGGATCGGCCATCAGTCGTTCAGCGTGGCCGGCAGCAAGGGCGACTTCGGCACCCAGCCGCGCCGCCTGGTGCCCGACATCGCGGCGGACGCCGACCCCAACACCGGCTTCCAGATCATCACCACCGACCCGGTCGACTCCTGCCCGTTGCCGATACTGCCGATCGGCTGCCAGCCGACCGCGCTGGTCTTCGGCGGCACCAGCCTCGCCGCGCCGGTGAGTGCCGGGCTGTTCGCCAACCTGCTGGCCGACCGCGGCGTGACGCACGGCATCGGCGACATCCACCCGGCGCTCTACTCCGCATACGCCGCGGGCACCGGCTTCCGGGACGTCCGCAGCGGCAGCAACGGAAACCAGGCCGATGTCCACGCCCGCAAGGGCGCGAGCGCGCTGCCGGTGACCGCGCAGAAGGGCTACGACACGGTCACCGGTCTGGGTGCCGCGCTCTGGCCGGCGTTTGCGCCGTACCTGTTCAACCCGAAGGCCCCGACGCTCAAGGCGGCCCTCGCACTTGCCAGCCCGCACAGCCACCGCCGTCCGGGCACCGTCGCGGCGAGTTGGCACGTCGTGCAGCACGGCAACGGCACGCTGGCCGGCGGCCCGACGAAGGTCACCGTGAAGCGGCTCGGCACGAGGAAGCCAGTGGTGTCGACGACCGGTTCACCCGCCAGCGGCTCGGTCAAGTTCAACGGCGCCGCGGGCGCGACGTACCGCCTGACCGTCAAAGAGACCGACGTCAGCGGTCACAAGCTCAAGCCGGCGACCGCGACGGTCACGGTGCCGTACGACGACCGGGTGCTCTCACTGTCCGGCAACTGGAAGCGGCACAAGGCGGGCAGCGACTTCGGCGGCTCGGACGTCCGGGCGAGCAAGGCCGGCGCGTCCGCGACCGTGACGTTGCGTGGCCGCAGCTATGCCGTCGGGGTCCGGACCGGGCCGGGTTACGGCAAGCTCGCGGTCTACCAACGGCACGCACACGGGTCGACCAAGCTGCACACCTACGACCTCTACAGCAGCCTGAAGGGCCGGCGGACGATCAAGTTCTTCACTGCCCGCAAGGCGGCGAAGCGCAGCTTCGTCTTCCGGGTGACCGGGCAGAGGCAGTTCGCCGCGGTCGGTCACGCGGTCGCGATCGACGCGCTCTACGTCAGCGGCTGACCCGGGCGGTCAAAAGCCCAACCGGCGCAGCTGCTTCGGGTCGCGCTGCCAGTCCTTCGCGACCTTGACCCGCAGGTCGAGGTACACCTGCGTGCCCAGCAGCGCCTCGGCCTGGCGGCGGGCGACGGTGCCGATCGACCGGAGCCCGGAGCCGCCGCGGCCGATGACGATCGCCTTCTGGCTGTCGCGTTCGACGTAGAGCACGGCCTCGACGTCGATCAGGTCGGGCCGCCCCTCCCGCGGCCGAAGCTCCTCGACGACGACCGCGATCGAATGCGGCAGCTCCTCGCGCACGCCGGCGAGCGCCGCTTCGCGGATCAGCTCGGCGATCATCAGCTGCTCGGGCGCGTCGGTCAGCTCGCCGTCGGGATATAGCGCCCGGCCCTCGGGGAGCTGTCGGACCAACAAGTCGGCGACCAGGTCGACCTGGTAGCCGGCGGTCGCGCTGACCGGCACCACCTCGGCCCAGTCACCGAGCGCGGTCACCTCGAGCAGCCGCGCCCCGATGGTGTCGGGGTCGGCGAGGTCGGTCTTGGTGACCACCGCGACGACCGGCGTCCGCCCCGCGACCCGGCGGAGCTGGTCGGCGATGAACCGGTCGCCGGGCCCGACCTTCGCATCCGCCGGGACGCACAGCACCGCAACGTCGACCTCGGCCAGCGTCGCGAGGACCAAGTCGTTGAGCCGCTGACCGAGCAAGGTGCGCGGCCGGTGGAAGCCCGGGGTATCGACGATGACGAGCTGGGCATCCGGGCGATGCACGATGCCGCGGATCGCGTGCCGGGTGGTCTGCGGCCGGTCGCTCATGATCGCGACCTTGCGGCCGACCAGCGCGTTGGTCAGCGTCGACTTGCCGGTGTTGGGGCGGCCGACGAGGCAGGCGAAGCCGGCGCGGAAGTCGGTCACGGATCGTGGCGCAGCTTGCTGAAGACCACGACGTCGCGGTACTCCCCGCCGCGGAACCAGCCGTGGCGCAGCACGCCTTCGCGGGTGAAACCAGCGCGTTCGAGGGCACGTTGCTCGGCGACATTGCCGGCTTCGGTGCTGGCCTCGACCCGCTCCAACAACGTGTGCTCGAACAGGTACGCCGACCCCAGCCGCTGGGCGGCACTGCCGTGACCGCGACCGCGCTGCGACGGGTGGATCCAGATGCCGAGGTTCCAGCAGGCGCCGTGCGTCGGCGGGCCGTTGAACAGCTTGATCCACGACAGCTCGCCGACCGGCTCGCCGGCGTCGTCGACGATCACGAGCATGCCCTGGTCGTCGCCCAGCGTGGTGCCCTGGTCGATTCGCTTCTGGATCCGGCCCGGGTCGCGGTGGCCCCACCAGCTGAACTCGCCGGCCGCCTCGGCGTCGTCGTTCTGCGACTCCAGGAACGGCACGTCGGAGGGCCGCAGCGGCCGCAACGCGGTCACAGCGCGATCACGTACAGGGCCGGCGCACCGAGCCCGTCGAGAGCGCTGCCGTCGACCTCCGATGCTTCGGTCAGGACGACCGCCGCTTCCAGCCGGGTCGCACCGCTGGAGGCGGCCGCCGCAACCGCGGCCTGCAGCGCGGTTAGCTGCAGCGACGGGAGTGCGACGGTGGCCGCGACGTAGGTGCGGCCGATGTCGTCTCGCACCGCCGCGCCTTCGGCGGCGCCGGTCCGGGCGCGGGCCGAGCGGGCGAGCGTCAGCAGCTTCTCGTCCTCGGCGTCCAAGTCGGTCATCAGTCGGCCAGGCTAACCGGGATCAGGCCCTCGCCTTGGTGGGTTCGGTCCGGCCGATGAGCACGGTGCCGACTTGGTTGCGCCGGCCGTTGCCGCGCTCGGCGACGAACGTCAGTCCTTCGGTGGTGACGGTCGCGCCGGGGATCGGGACCCGGCCGAGCTCGGCGGCCAGCAGGCCACCCACCGTCTCCACGTCCTCGAGGTCGAAGTGCACGCCGAACATCTCCTCGACGTCGTCGACCGGCACCCGCACGCTGACCCGCAGCCGGCCGTCCTCGAGCTGCTCGACCCGGGGGGCCTCGCGGTCGTACTCGTCGGTGATCTCGCCGACGATCTCCTCGAGGATGTCCTCGATCGTGACCAGCCCGGCGGTGCCGCCGTACTCGTCGATCACGATTGCGACGTGCACCTGCTTCGCCTGCATCTCGCGCAGCACTTCGTCGGCCGGCTTGGAGTCGGGGATGAAGTGCGCCGGGCGCATCACGTCTTCCACCCGGTCTCTGGCGTCGCCGTCGTGGGTGCGGCGCGCCAGGTCCTTCAAGTAGGCGACGCCGACGATGTCGTCCTCGTTCTCACCGATCACCGGGATCCGGGAGAAGCCGCTGCGCAACGCGAGCGAAAGTGCCTGCCGCGCGGTCTTGCCGCGCTCGATCCACACCATGTCGGTGCGGGGCACCATCACCTCGCGCACCAACGTGTCGCTGAGCTCGAAGACCGAGTGGATCATCTCCCGCTCGCCGCTCTCGATCACCTTGCGCTCTTCGGCGAGGTCGACCAGGTCGCGCAGCTCGGCTTCGGAGGTGAACCCGGATGCATGCGAGGCGGTGCCCGGCACGAGCGCGCTGCCGACGCCGATCAGCAGCCGAGGCAACGGCCCGGACAGCCGGGTCACCAGCTGCACCAGGCCGGCGGCCCACAGCGAGATGCCGACCGGATGCTGCCGGCCGAAGGTCCGGGCGCCGACGCCGACCACCACGTAGTGCACCAGCGCCATCCCGACACCGACGATGAGGACGGCCTGCCACGATGCCGGCAGCTGGCGTTGCGCCACGACCGCGACCAGCGTCGTGGCCACCAGCTCGGCGAGGGTGCGGGCCAGCAGCAGCGTGTTGAGGTGCGGGGGCGCGTTCTCGACCACTTGGGCGAGCCGGTCGGCGCCGCGGCGGCCTTCCCGGACCAACGTCTCGGCGCGCAGCCGCGACACGTGCGCGAGCGCTGTCTCCGTGACCGCGAGCACCGACGCGACGAACAGCAGCCCGATCGCGATGACGATGGCCCAGATCTGCGCCGCGGTCATCGACGCCGCGCCTTCCCCCAGGCCGCGAGCAGCTCGTCCTGCAGGCCGAACATTCGTTGTGCCTCGGCTGTCTCGCCGTGGTCGTAGCCGAGCAGGTGCAGGATGCCGTGCGCGCACAGCAGGTGCAGTTCGTCCTGCATTGAATGGCCCGCCTTCTCGGCTTGCTGCTCGGCCACGACGGGGCACAGCACGACGTCGCCGAGCAGCGTCGGCGGCAGGTCGGCGTCGTGGTCGATCCGCTGGTCGTTGAGCTCGTCCATCGGGAACGCCAGCACGTCGGTCGGCCCCGGCTCGTTCATGAAGTGCACGTGCAGTGCGGTCATCGCCTCGACGTCGACCAGCCGGATCGAGAGCTCGACCAGCGGATGCACCTTCATCCGGTCGAGCACGAATCGCGCCAGCCGCTCGAGCTCGTGCTCATCGGCGGCGACGCCCGACTCGTTGGCGATCTCGATGCTCATGGTCGGCCGCGAAGCGGTCAGCGCCCGGCGCGGCTCTGCCGGTGCGACGGCCGGCTGGGCCGTTCCGAAGTCGCGGCGGCGACTTCGGCGTCGTACTTCGCGTAGGCGTCGATGATGTCGCTGACCAGCTTGTGACGGACGACGTCCTGCGATGTGAGCCGGCAGAAGGTGACGTCCTCGATGCCGTCGAGGATGCCTTGCACGATGCGCAGGCCGCTGTGCACGCCGGCCGGCAGGTCCACCTGGGTGACGTCGCCGGTGACAACCATCTTGGAGCCGAAGCCGAGCCGGGTCAGGAACATCTTCATCTGCTCGGGGCTGGTGTTCTGCGCCTCGTCGAGCACGATGAACGAGTCGTTCAGCGAACGGCCGCGCATGTAGGCGAGCGGCGCGAC
This sequence comes from Mycobacteriales bacterium, assembly GCA_035550315.1. GTDB lineage: Bacteria > Actinomycetota > Actinomycetes > JAFAQI01 > JAFAQI01 > DASZPL01. Next base: position 47,935 of record DASZPL010000099.1, read on the forward strand.
CTCGATCACCCCGGAGTTCATCAGTCGCGGGATCGAGTCGGGGTCCACCATGTCGTGCAGCGCGTCGTACAGCGGGCGCAGGTAGGGGTCGATCTTTTCGCTAAGCGTGCCGGGCAGGAAGCCCAGCCGCTCCCCCGCCTCGACCGCCGGCCGGGTCAGGATGATCCGGTTGACCTGCTTGCCCTGCAACGCCTGCACGGCCTTGGCCATGGCGAGGTAGGTCTTGCCGGTGCCGGCGGGGCCGATGCCGAACACGACGGTGTGCGCGTCGATCGCGTCGACGTAGCGCTTCTGGTTCAGCGTCTTGGGCCGGATGGTGCGGCCGCGGCTGGACAGGATGTTGAGGCTGAGTACGTCGGCGGGCCGCTCGTCGACTTGCTGCCGCAGCATCGCCAGCGACCGGGTGACGGCGTCCGGCGTGAGGTGGTCGCCGCGCTCGAGCAACGTGATCAGCTCGCCGAAGAGCCGGCTCGCCAACTCGACCTCGCCCGGCTCACCGGTCAGCGTGATCTCGTTGCCCCGGACGTGGATGTCGCAGGTGAAGGCGCGCTCGATCAGCCGGAGCAACTCGTCGCTGGATCCGAGCAGCGCCACCATGGAGTGCGAGCCGGGCACGACGATGCGCGTCGTCGCGGACTCCCGCTGCCGTTCGGCCATAGTCGGCTTACATAGTACGGCGAACCGCCGCGTGGCTCACCGGATTAGCCGGGCGGCCAGGCCATCACGCGGCCGCCGATCACGTGCACGTGCAGGTGGAACACCGTCTGGTTCGCGTCGGCGTTGGTGTTGACGACCAGCCGGTAGCCGCTGTCGGCAACGCCTTCGGCCGACGCGACCGAGGTTGCGAGGTTGAACACGCCCGTGATGTCAGCGCCGGCGGCGAGCATCTCGGCGAGCGTCGCGTGATGCTCGCGCGGGATGACCAGCACGTGGACCGGCGCTTGCGGGCTGATGTCGCGGAACGCGATGGCGGAGTCGGACTCCGCGACGATGTCCGCCGGGATCTCCCCCGCCACGATCTTGCAGAAGATGCAGTCGCTGTCAGGCACCCAGGCACCTTATGGCTTCGGTTGCCGCCACCGGGTCGCGGCGCAGATCGCGGCGAGCGCGGCGACGCCGGCGGTGGACGACCGCAGCACGGTGTCGCCGAGCCGCACCGCGGGCGCGCCGGCGGCCGCGAGTGTCGCGAGCTCCTCTGCCGTCAGGCCACCCTCGGGTCCCACCACGACGACGACCTCGCCGTCGGGCGGGAGGGTCAGGTTGGCGAGCGGCTCGGTCGCGGCCTCGTGCAGGACGACGGCGAGCGCGGCGCGCCGGCATCGGTCGGCGACCGCCGCCGTCGAGGCCGGTCCGGTGATGGTCGGCCACCAGACCCGACGCGACTGCTTCGCCGCCGCGCGGGTGACGTTCCGCCACTTGGTCTCGGTGCGATCGGTCCAGCGCGCGACACTGCGGCTTGCGCTCCAGCCGATCACCTCGTCGACACCGATCTCGGTCATCGCCTCGACGGCGGCCTCGTCACGGCCGCCCTTCGCCAGCGCTTGCACCACGGTCAGGGTCGGCGCCGGTCGCGGCACCTCGACCCGCTCGTGCACTTCCACCACGAGCGCACCGCGGCGTGCCTCGGCGACGACGCCGTGCGCCATGGCACCGGCGCCATCGGTCAGGTCGATCGGCTCGCCCACCTGCAGTCGACGGACGTCAGCCGCGTGGCGTCCCTCGTCACCCGCGAGCTCCACCCGGTCGCCGGTCGAGACGCGGATGAGCTCGGCGTAGAAGACCGGCGCGGTCAATTACTTGAAGGCGTCACGGAGCCGGGAGAACAGGCCCTGGCCGTTGCCCGCCGCCGGGTTCGTGACGGTGATCGACGGCGTCTCCTCGCCACGCGCCCGGGCCAGCTCCTGCATGAGCCGCTGCTGCTCCTCGTCGAGCTTGGTCGGCGTGAGCACGTCGTAGTGCACGTGCAAGTCGCCACGGCCGACGCCGCGGTTGAGGTGCGGGACGCCACGGCCGCGCAGCGTCTGCACGGTGCCTGCCTGGGTGCCGGGCTTGATGCTCAACGCTTCCTCGCCGTCGAGCGTCGTCAGCGTGACCTCGGTGCCGAGCGCCGCCGCCGTCATCGGCAGCTCGACCCGGCAGTGCAGGTCGTCGCCGTCGCGTGTGAACACCGGGTGCGGGCGTTCCCGAATCTCGACATACAGGTCGCCCGGCGGGCCGCCACCCGGCCCGACCTCGCCCTCGCCGGACAGTCGCAACCGCATGCCGTCGTCGACGCCGGCCGGGACCTTGACCGTGATCGTCCGGCGGGCGCGCACCCGGCCGTCACCGGCGCAGTCATGACACGGGTTGCGGATCTTCGTGCCGACACCGCCGCAGTCCGGGCACGGCCGCGACGTGAC
>DASZPL010000100.1:0-6401 GCA_035550315.1 Mycobacteriales bacterium
GCCGGTGTGGATGCCGGGCGCGAGATGGCCCTCGGTGAAGTGGTGACACAGGTTGAACTGCCCGCGCTCGCAGGCCGGGCACGGCGGGCTGATGCCGCGCGGTCCGCAGGACAGCCACGGGTTGAGCACGACCCGTTCGCCGGTACGCCGGCCGGACTCCGGCCCGGCCTCGACGATCTCGCCGACCACCTCGTGGCCGAGCACCTGCGGGAAGCTGATCAGCGCGGTCATCGGCGAGTCGCCGTCGCCTTCGAGGAACACCTGCTTGGAGTCCGAGCCGCAGATGCCGCACAGCGCCGTACGGATCAGCACCCAGTCCGGCGCGGGCAATGTGGGATCGGGCAGGTCGCGCAGCGCCATCGGGGCGGTCGCCAGCTTGCGTGCTCGCTCGGAGGCGCCGTCGGGGACGGCGTCCGGCTCGGCGGCGGCGCCGAACAGCAGACCCTTCATCCGAGCCGCCCGCCCTCGGTGGCCGGCTCGGCCATCAAGTGACGGTGGCCGTGGCCGAACAGCTTGGTCGCGTTGCGCAGGGCCGTCGCCATGATGGTCAGGGTCGGATTCTGCGCGCCGCTGCTCGGAAACACCGAGCCGTCGGCGACGAACACGTTGTCCAGACCGCGCACCATGCCGTGCCCGTCGGTCACCGAGGTCCTCGAGTCCTTGCCCATCCGCATCCCGCCCATGATGTGCGCGCCGTGGGGAATCGCGGCGCCGCCGATCAGGCCGTCGCTGACCGACTCGCCGACCGCCGCGCTGACGGCGGTGCCGGAGCCGGCCAACTTGAGTGCCGCCGTCATCAGCGGCGCGTAGAACGCGACCGCAACGTTCTCGTGCTTGCCGCGCGAGTAGGTGATCCGGGGGACCGGCACGCCACGGAAGTCGCGGACCTTGCGGTCGAGGTCGACCCGGTTGGTGGCATACGGCAGGTCTTCGCCGACCAGCGAGATCCCGGCCAGCCGGTCGCGCAGCAGGCTGGCGCGCATCAGCGTCTTGAACGCGGTGCCGAACGGCCGCACCAATCCAACCGGGTCCAGGGAGTGCACCAGTCCCAGCACTTCCTGGTAGATCTGCGCCTCGGCGATCGGCTCCTGGCTGCCGCCGAGCTCCATGATCCCGCCGCGGATGTAGGGCAGGCCGCGCGCCTTCGCGAACAACCGCGCGCCGGGGTAGTCGGGGTCGGCGAAGTCTTCGCAGCACTGCGTCGTCGACCTGCCGCGGTAGGCGTGCATCCGGCGGTCGACGAAGATCCCGAAGCCGTCGATGAAGTTGTGGAACATCAGGTCGCGGCCGATCCGGTCATGCGGGTCGGGCAGGTGAGAGAGGTGTGCCAGCCGGCAGGTCTCGATCGCGGAGGCGGCGAGGACGACGAGCTTGCCGTGCTCCACCCGTCGGTGACCATGCGGCGTGACCAGCTGGACCCCGGTCGCGCGCCGGCCGTGCAGCAGCACGCGTTCGACGAACGTGTCCGGCCGGATCTCGACCCGGCCGGTGTCGAGCGCGTGGCGCATCACCGCCAGCGCGCCGATCCGCGCGTTGATCGGGCAGCCGTAGTTGCTGCACATGCCGCAGTTGTTGCAGCCGGGCCGGCCATCGTGGTGGCCGGAGTTGATCGCCATCGGGAAGGCGTACGGGTGCAACCCGAGCCGCTGGCAGCCTTCGGCGACCGCCTTCGACGAGTACTGCTGCGGGCCCGGCGGCATCACGAAGCCGCGCTTGCCGGGCGCGTGCTTGAGCGTCGGCGCGTCCGGCAGGTCGGCCTGCGAGCCGGCGACCCCCAGCAACCGCTCGACGGTCCGGTAGTGCGGCTCGATCTCGGCGTAGTCGAACGGCCAGTCCTCGACGTCGGTGTCCGGGTAGGGGCCGAGCATCGAGCGCTTGGCGAAGTCGATGTCCCAGAACCGGGGCGTCTTCGCGTCCCAGTGCACCGTGCCCCCGCCGACGCAGGAGGCGAGCGGGTTGACGGCGCCGACGGCTTCTGCGGCACCGGCCTTCGCGCGGAAGACGCGCGGCTCGGAGATTGGGTCCGGCTGGTCGAAGTTGCGCAGGAACTTCAGCTCGTCGTTTGAGAACATGGTGTGCGGGTCGCCGTCGCCGACGTGGTCGATGTAGCGCGGGCCCTTCTCGAGCACGAGCACGTCCCACCCGTTGTGCGTTAGCACCAGTGCGGCAATCGACGCGCCGGCGCCGCTGCCGACGACGATCGCGCGATCAGCCACGCGGCCACCCGCGGGCAGCCATCCGCTGTGCGGCGTCGGGCAGCAGGTCGAGCACCCGCGCGACGATGCCGCTGACCAGTACGACGTCGGCGCCGTCGTTTCGCTCCACCTCGTCGGGGGTGTAGCCGCGCGGTTGGGTGTCGCCCGGCCACGAGATCGAGTGCCAGCCGACCAGGTTGCGGTTCCCGCCGTACTCCGGCACGGAGTACATGCCTTCGATGGTGTGTCCGAAGATCAGGTCGCGGACGTCGTCCAGCTTGGTGAGCGCGTTGTCCTGCTCGAGCGCCGACGCGGTGGCGAAGTTCTTCGTCGAGACGGCCGCGTCGAGGCTCTTGACTGCAGCGGCGTACTGCCGGCGCAGCAGCTTGATCCGGCGATGCCAGGCGTCGCGCTGGCGTGGCGCGAGCTTGACGAACCGTTTCATGTAGTCGTGCTTGCCGCCGTGCCGGTTGCTCCACGGCCCGCCGGCGAAGATCCGCGGTCGGGCGAAGTCGAACGCCGAGAGCATGGTGTCGATGTAGCGGACAACGTCGGCCTCGGTGGCGCCGGGGCTGCCCAGCAGCGCCTCGACCGGGTCATCGTGCGGGCCAGGCACCAGGCGGGCCGCCGCGGCTTTCACGACGGCGGCCTGATGCGCGTCGAAGAACCGGTAGCCGGCGCCATGTGCCGCGCGCGCCTTGCTCTCCGCCAGGATCGACGGCGCGAGCGAGGCGACCGGCGCCAGGCCGATCGCGGCCACCACCGTGCGTCGGGTCGGTTCGCGGCGGGCGAACTCGTCCACGGTTGGTGCCTCCGACCGAGCAGTTTGCTGACAGGCGCGTCAGTGACGATACGGCCGGGCCAACCTACGTCGCTACCGACGTGGCGGATCGGTGTGGCGACGGATCTGGTAGGTGCCGCGCGTCGTCGCTACCACCACGCCGGCGTCGTCGGTGAGCTCGGCTTCGAGCACGAAGTCCGCCTTGCCCGCCTCGTCGGCGCGGTTGATCACGTCGTCGATGGTGTCGGCCGGCAGCGTCGCCCGGGCACGCACCGTGGTCATCGCCGGCCGGCGGAACGTAATCGCCAGGTCTTTCACGATCGGGTAGTAGACGCTCGTGTCGAACGTCGAGATCGCGATCGCGCCGCCCAGCAGCTCGGCGACGGTGAACAGCGCGCCGGCGTACATCGTGCCGACGTGGTTGCCGTTGCCCGCCATCGGAATCTCGGCCTCGGCGTGACCCCGGCTGGACTCGACCAGCCGGATTCCCATGCCGTGCGCCAGCGGGATGCTGGACTCGAGGTGGCGGTTGTACTCCTCCGGCGTCATGGCCTGAGTCGTGCTCAGCGGTCGCCGACCGGGACGAAGTCGCGGGCGGATGCGCCGGTGTAGACCTGGCGCGGGCGGCCGATCCGGGTGTCGTCGTCGGCCATCATCTCCCGCCAGTGGGCGATCCAGCCGGGGAGCCGGCCGAGCGCGAACAGCACGGTGAACATCCGCGTCGGGAACCCCATCGCCTTATAGATGACGCCGGTGTAGAAGTCGACGTTCGGGTAGAGCTTGCGCTCGATGAAGTAGTCGTCGGCGAGCGCGATCTCCTCCAGCTCGACCGCGAGGTCGAGCAGCGGGTCGGGCTTGCCCAACCGCTCGAGCACGTCGCGGCTGGCTTGCTTCACGATCGCGGCGCGAGGGTCGTAGTTCTTGTAGACCCGGTGGCCGAAGCCCATCAGCTTGACGCCGGGCTCCTTGTCCTTGACCCGCTTGACGAACGACTTCACGTCGCCCTCGTTGGCCTGGATCGCCTCGAGCATCTCCAGCACCGCCTGGTTGGCCCCGCCGTGCAGCGGACCCGACAACGCGCCGACCCCGGCGGCGATCGAGGTGAACAGGTTCGCCTCGGAGGAGCCGACGAGACGCACCGTCGACGTGGAGCAGTTCTGCTCGTGGTCGGCGTGCAGGATGAACAGCATCTCCAGTACGCGGGAGACGACGGGATCGACGTCGTACGGCTCGGCCGGCACGCCGAACGTCATCCGCAGGAAGTTCTCGACGTACCCGAGTGAGTTGTCCGGGTAGAGGAACGGCTGGCCGGCCGCCTTCTTGAACGCGTAGGCAGCGATCGTCGGCAGCTTGGCAAGGAGCCGCAGCGTCGACAGCTGCACCTGCTCGGCGTCGAAGAGGTCGAGCGAGTCCTGGTAGAAGGTCGACAGCGCGCTCACCGCGGAGTTGAGCACGGCCATCGGGTGCGCGTCGTGCCGGAAGCCGTCGAAGAAGTCGCGCAGGTCCTCGTGCAGCATGGTGTGCTTGCTGACCTCGCTGGTCCAGGCGTCGAGCTGCTCGGCGGTCGGCAGCTCGCCGTAGATCAGGAGGTACGCCGTCTCCAGGAACGTCGCCTTCTCGGCGAGCTGCTCGATCGGGTAGCCGCGGTAGCGCAGGATGCCGGCGTCGCCGTCGATGAACGTGATGGCCGAGCGGCAGGCCGCGGTGTTGCCGAAACCTGGGTCGAACGTGACCCGGCCGGTGGTCGACAGCAGCTTGCCGATGCTCATGCCGTACGGCGGCTCGCTGCCGTCGACGGCATCCAGCGCGAGGTTGCCGTCCGGGTAGGTCAGCTCGAAGTCGGCCATGGATTGAGCCTTCCGGTCGGTGCGTCCGGCGGGATCGCCACCGGGTCGCTTGCCTGCCCCGCGGCGGTTGTCGGGGCGCTCCGGAACGATAGCGAGATCCCAGCCTCTCGGTTTGTGACGGGTTAGCCGCGGGCCGGCTTCGCGGACATGCACACTTCGTCTACAAGCTGCGTCGCCGGGCGGCTCGCATGGTCGCCGGGCCCGGCTTCGCCCGTGGAGTTGGCCGGGATCCTCGCGCTCGGCTCAGTGCGCTCGGTGCAGTCGGTGGAGCCGGACGGTCGGTAGCCGGGTGTTCTTGCCGGTCGTGACATGCACGTCGGCGGCGGACTTGAAGGTCTTGGATCCGTCGAACCACACATCTTGATAGCCGTACGGCGCTCCGGTGAACGCGACCCGGTAGTTGCCGGTTGTCAGTTGGGGCAGGTGGTACACCCCGTTGCCGCCGACCCAGTAGTCGGGCGTCACCATCCTCCCGCGGGCGTTGTAGGCGACGACGTAGAAGTCGCTCGAGTTCAGCGGCTTGCCGGTCTTCGCGTCAACCACCTTGCCGACGATCTGGCCGGAGCGCGCCATGCGGGCGTTAATGCCACCCAGGGTCTTGCCGATTGTGACGTGCAGCCGCTTGGCCTGGCTCTTGTGACGGGCCCCGCGGTACCACTGCGGGAAGTACGGCCCATTCAGGTGGCCGTTGTCGTAGTAGACGACGTACGTGCCGGTGGGTAGGCCGGCCAACGCGTAGCGGCCGTGGTGGAAAACATTCGAACAGTCGGCGGACATCAGCCCCTTGTCATAGGCGACCGGGACGGCGATGGGCTTGACCGCTTTCGCATAGAAGCACGACTCTGCCTTCGCGCCGAGCGGACGCCCGGTGCGCGCGTCGGTGGCCTTGCCGGCGATCGTTCCGCCAAGCTGCAGCGCCGCATCGATCCCGCTCGTTTCGGTCCCGGCTGTGACGCTGACCGGCGTCGCGGTGGATCGGTCGGCACCGCCGCCGTACCAGGAGGGGGCGTAATTTCCCGCTCTCGGCAGGCCGGTGAACGTTGTGAACCCAACGTCGTACACACCGGGAGCGAGCGCCTCGAGGTGGTAGGAGCCGTTGTGCGGCCTGCAGTCGGTTGCCTTCACCTTGCCGTCGATCGCTGCGACCGCACAGAACTTCCCGATCGGTGCGCCGGTGTCGGCCGCGGTGACGGTGCCCGTGATGCGGCCGTTGGTCGCGGAGGCTGACCCGGACGCCGACGCGATCGGCGCGGTTGCGGCAACCGCCAGACTGGCGAGTGGCAGGATGGCAATGCCGAGCCGATGATGGCGGATCATCAACCCCCCCAAGGTCGCTTCCGGCGCGACCCTAGCCGAGCGTTTGCGTCCTATCAACGACGGTCGACGGTCGACGGCCGAGATCCAGTGCAACCGGGCGTCGTGGGCGAGGGCTTCTTGGCTGATGCCGGCGTGGTTGCGGCGTGCTCGGGCGCTTTCGCCGAATGTCCGGAGTGCGTCGACGGGAGCGCGGCCATGGCGACGCCAACCGCATTCGCCGCATGGATCTATGACCAAAGTCGATATGCCTAGAGATTGCTA
>DASZPL010000101.1:0-6202 GCA_035550315.1 Mycobacteriales bacterium
CGGCTGCTGTGCGTCCCAGTCCTCCCAGCCGCGCCAACGGGAGGTGAACACCACGACCTGCGCGGGGTCGAGGCGCGACACGATGCCGTAGAGGAACGACTGGATGCCGCCGGGCCGGGGCGGGAAGTCGTTGGTCACGAGCAACAGCCGCCGCCCGGTACGCCGCTCGCTCACCTCAGCGCCGCCAGCATCTCCGCGCGCCACAGCGCGACGAGCGAGGCCAGCCGCAGATGCAGCACCGCCACCACCGCGCGGCGTACCGCCTGGCCTGGTGGGCGCGTCGAGGCGCCCACCGCGCGGTAGAAGGCCACGAGCTTCGCTACGCCGAACCGCTGCGCGATGGTGCGGCAGACGAACCACGCCTGCTCGTAGCTGACAGCCAGCTGCGCGGCTGCGCCGCGGAAGGCGCGATCGGGCGGCAGCCGGCCGGGCAGCCGGCCACCGCGGACGACGCGCTGGAGCTCGGCGGCCGCGACAGTCACGGGAACGTCGGCGAAGCGGTAGCCGACGTAGTCGGCGAGTCCTTCGATCAGCCAGGTCGGGGTGTGCGTGCCGGTCGCTGCTTCGGACGCGACGTGAGTGAGCTCGTGACGCAGCACGACCTGCTGACCGAGCGGGCTCAGCTGGTGCCAGTTGGCCGGGTTGATGGTGATCCGGTCACCGACCGGCGACGGGTGACCCGCCGCGGTGCGTACCTCCGCGCTGGTGAGCGCCGCGATGCCCGCCAGATCCTCGTGGTCTTCATCGATCAACGCCATCTCGCGTTGCGTTCTCGGCAGCAGCACGACCGCCCGTCGCGACCAGCCACGGCCCCACACCGAGCTCACCTGCGGGATCGCGAGCTGCACGTCGCCGGCCACCACCCGCATCGTCTGCCGTTGGCTGGGCGGACCGAGCACCAGCACGTCGGTGCGCCGGACCACCGCGACCGGCCCGTAGTCCCACAGGTCGGTCGCGGACACCAGCCCGTCCGCGGTGTAGTCCGACAGCGAGGCGAGGTACCAGCGCCCGTGCCGCTCGACGAACGTCGGGTACTGCCGCAGGCTCGTCGGGCGGCGATCGAAGTCTGCGAGCCGGTATCCGAGGGTGAACACCCGCGGCGCCCACACCGGGGCGTCGTAGGCCGCAGCGTCAGCGGGCAGGGCGCGGCCGCGCGCCGTCATCGCGTAGGACCAGCTGCGAAGCGGCACTCGGGCGAGGTCGGTGAACATCCGCGCCTGGCTGCGCCGGAACACCCGGTTGCGAGGATCGACCGTCGCAAGGAACGCGTGGCGATCGTGGTGGACGATCGCCTGCCCGCGCGCGGTGAGTACCCGCTCGATCGCGGCGTACCGGGTCGCGGCCAGGCTGGGCGTCAGCGGCAGCGGGCCGCTGCTGCCGTGCCGAGCCGCCGCGACGCCGACGCCGACGACCACCACCGCGGCCGCCGCGACAAGCCTCGCGGCGGATGACAACCCGCCGGTCACGACCGGCGGCGCCCCCGCGAGGCCGCAGGTGCCGTGACGCCGAGCAGTACGTCGTCCCAGCTGGGTACGACGATGCGACCGTCGGCGGTCTTCACCTGCTCGCGTCGAGGTGCTTCACGGGGCTCCGGCCGCGGCTTGCGCACCGCCGGCTTCACGGCGGCCTTGCGGGTCGTGCCTTTGCCGGCGACGGCTTTGCGGGTCGTGGCCGAGCGGGAAGTGGTCTTGCCCGCGGGCGCCCGGCTCGCCGCCGGGGCAGCACTGCGACGCGGCTGCGGCGCCTTCGCCGCGGTGGACGCCGGCCGCTTCTTCGCCGGCGTGGCGGTGTCGAGGGTGCCCATCCGGCTGCCGAGCGGGTTGTACGCGGTGAGGTCGCGGCCGTGAGGGCGCCACACCCACTGGGCGCTGCGGGTGCCGCCGCGAGCGGCGAAGGACAGCGTGATGAGCCAGGAAGCGTCCTCGCGCCGCTTGGCGGTCCACTCGACGGTCTCCGGCTGCAGCCCGGCGACCTCGGTGAGGCGCTGGGTCACCGCGTTGCCGAGCGTGGTCGTCGACTCCGGACCGCGCGGTCGGCGCAGCTTGGCCGCCCGCGCCTGGTCGATGATCCGCTCCCGCTCTGAGATCACCGGCGTGGCGTAGATCATGATGCGCGCGACCGGGATCCGTGCGGCCCGGGCGACCTGCTCGACGCTGTCGCCGGCGCGCAGCCGCGCCTGGATCTCCTTGGGCGAGAGCTCGCTTTCGCGGTGCTCGTCCTCGTCGTCGAGCTCACCGTTGATGGCCGCGACGAGACGGTTGGTGATCCGCACCTGGTGCGTCGCGCGGGTGGCGTCTTCCGAGGTGGCGAGCAGCACGTGGTTGCCGTCGTCGCTGACGGACAGAACCTCAAGCTGGCGCACCACGCTGGACCCTCCTGCTCGGGACCAGAATGCCCCAGCCGTAACAGTTTGCGGCGTATGCCACGCCTGTCACAAGTAACGTCACATTTGCCCGTGATCTTGACGGGCAACTGCCGTTACGGCCGGCCGGCGGAGGTCGGCGGCATGTCGTAGAGCGAGGAGATCTGTACGACGGTGCCGGTGTGCGGCGCCTGGATGATCCGCCCGCCGCCGATGTAGATGGCGGTGTGGTAGGCCGGGTCGCCGTAGAACACCAGGTCGCCGGGCTCGAGATCACCGAGCGAGACCGCCGGCAGCGCCGCCTGCTGGTCGGCTGCCGTGCGAGGCAGTGAGACGCCCGCCGCGGCCCACGACTCCATCGTCAGGCCGGAGCAGTCGTAGGAGTCCGGGCCGGTGCCGCCGTACACGTAAGGCTTGCCGAGCTGGGCGTAGGCGAACTCGACCGCCGCGGCCGCCTGGCCGGAGGCCGGCCCGTCGTAGCTGCCGCGAAGCGCGGTCTCGTGCACGGCGACCGCGTTCTGCTGTGCGGTGTAGGCCGCCTGCGCCGCCGCGGAGAGCCGGCCGACGACTGCGTGCTCCTGGGCGACCAGGCTGTTGATCGCGCTGCGCTGCTTGGAGATCGTGGCCAGGGTCGCCTTCTGCTGCGCGACCTCGGCGTTGTGCAGCACCTGCGCTGCCGACATCGTGCGCTGGGCGAGATCGGCCGCGGCCAGCTGGCTGGCCTGGAAGTGGGAGACCTCCTGCAGCGTCGAGGTCTGGTCGAGGAAGGTCTGCGGGGTGCCGGAGGTGACCAGCGACATGGTCGCGTCGAGCCCGCCGCTGCGGTAGGCGGCAGCCGCTGAAGCGGCGAGCTTCTGCTCGCTCTTGTCCAGCTGCGCCTGGTCCCGCGCGAGCTCCTTCTCGGTCAGCGCCGCCTTGTGCTGCAGCGCCGCCAGCTTGCTGTTCGCGGCGTCGTAGGACTCAGCGATCTTCTCCGCGCGGGTGTCCAGCACGGCGAGCTGGGCCTTGGCCTGAGCGAGCGTCAGGTTCGACGACGGCGACGCCTGACCGATCCCCGTAGGGACGAAAATCGCGGCGAGCACCGCGATTGTGGCGCCAAAGGTGGGTATGCGTACTCGTGAGGTAGTCGCCACGCCCGGCGGCTCTCCTGTCTTCCACTGACCGCCTACCGGGTGAGCTGACGGGTTCGGGAGGGAAGTTCGCCCTACGGCGCCGCCACGTGGCTCGTGGTGTGCGCCGATTCACCCCAATAGGGACTGGGTCCCCGGCTCTGACCCGACACGGAACCGGTCGCCCGGCTGCGTGCCGAGTCGATGACTCGGCGGTGACCGCTGTGCCATCGCCCGGCTGACGGTGGTTCCCACAGCGACCGCGGTCAGATTAGCGGTACCGCACGCCGCTCGCCAGCACCGGCCCACAGCAAAATGCCGATTCCTGACCAACCTCTCGTCACTTGTGTCACACCAGTCACAGCAGTGACCCTCGAACCCGACAATCGGTACAAGACCGGCTATCCGGGTTGTGTCGTGACCCGAAAGTCGCCACCGAAGTTGTCAGGCGCCGTACGCGCTCCAGCTCATCCGAAGCGGTGGCACCAGGCCACCCTCGGCAAGCGCGTTGAGCGCGCCCGCCTCGTCGGCGGCGAGCTCGCCGGCCGGCGGAGCGGCGAGCAGAACGGTCACCACACAGTCGTCACACGCCACGTCGCGCATCTGGCAGCTGTCGCAGTCGATGATCATGTCGGCGACCGTAGCGACGGCCTCCGACAACTTCTGAACCGGGTGAAAACCCCCTAAATGGGGCGATACCGCCCGCCGCGGCGCGCCGACGGAACGTTGTCGGCACCCAGCCCTACCGTCACGCTCATGCCCGCGCCGTCCGTCCCGCCGTACGGGACGCAGGCGACCTTCGACGAGCTCGGTACGCCGCTGTCCGAGGTGACCTTCGTCGTGGTCGACCTCGAGACCACGGGCGGGTCGCCGGCGAGCTCGGCGATCACCGAGATCGGCGCGGTCAAGGTGCGTGGCGGCGAGCTGCTCGGCGAGTTCCAGAGCCTGGTCAACCCGGAGATGGCCGTCCCGCCGTTCATCGCGGTGCTGACCGGGATCACCGACTCGATGGTGGCGAGCGCACCACGGCTGCCCGCCGTACTGCCGACCTTCCTGGAATGGGCGCGCGGCAGCGTCCTGGTCGCGCACAACGCGCCGTTCGACATCGGCTTCCTGAAGGCCGGCGCGGAGGCGCTCGGCCTGCCCTGGCCGGCGTTCGCCACCGTCGACACGGCGCTGCTGGCGCGGCGCGTGCTCACCCGCGACGAGACGCCGGACTGCAAGCTGTCGAGCCTGTCGCGGCTGTTCGCGACGACGACGAAGCCGTGTCACCGGGCCCTGGCCGACGCCCGGGCCACCACGGAGGTGCTGCACGGGCTGCTCGAACGCGTCGGCAACCTCGGGGTGCGCACCCACGAGGAGCTCGTCTCGTTCTCCGGGCTGGCAACCGCGGCACAGCGGCGCAAGCGCTACCTGGCCGAGGGCCTGCCCGACGGGCCAGGCGTCTACATCTTCCGGGACTCCCGTGGCCGGCCGCTCTACATCGGGCGCAGCCGCCACCTGCGCCAGCGGGTTCGGCAGTACTTCGTCGCCTCCGAACCCCGCACTCGCATGGCGGAAATGGTCGGCATCGCCGAGTCGGTGGACGCCATCGCGTGCGCGCATCCGCTCGAGGCCGAGGTGCGCGAGCTGCGGCTGATCGCCGAGCACAAGCCGCGCTACAACCGGCGGTCGCGATTCCCGGAGCGCGGCTCGTGGCTCAAGCTCACCGTGGAGCCGTTCCCGCGGCTGTCGCTGGTGAAGCGGGTCACCGACGACGGCGCGACCTATCTCGGGCCGTTCGGGTCGAGCCGGGCGGCTCAGGCGGCGATGGCTGCGGTCCACGAAGCGGTCCCGCTTCGCCAGTGCAGCCAGCGGATCACGCCGTCGAAGCCCACGCCCGCCTGCGTGCTGGCCGGCATGGGCCGCTGCGGCGCCCCGTGCGACGGCTCCCAGACCCGTGAGGCCTATGGCGAGGTCGTCGCGCTCGCCCGGCTCGCGCTGAGCGCCGACCCGCAACCCGTTCTTGGCGCCGCACAACGCCGGATGGCCTCGATGTCGGCGCAGGAACGCTTCGAAGAGGCGGCGGCGCATCGGGACCGCGCGGTCAGCTTCCTGCGGGCCCTCGATCGCCAGCAGCGCTTCGCCGCCCTGGCTTCGTGCGCGCAGCTGGTGGCTGCCCGGCCGGGCTTCGGCGGCGGGTGGGACCTCGCGGTCGTGCGCTACGGCCGGCTCGCCGCCGCCTCGACGGTGCCGCACGGCGCGGCGCCCGCGCCGTACCTGAAGGCACTGGTGGCGACCGCCGAGACCGTCGAGCCGCGGCCCGGGCCGCTCGGCGCCGGTACGGCGGAGGAGATCGGCCTGATCCTCGCCTGGCTGGACGGGCCCGGGGCGCGGCTCGTCGCCCTCGACGGGCAGTGGGCCTCGCCGGTCGGCGGCGCAGGCCGGTTCCGCCACTGGCTCGAGGCCGCCGACGACGGCCGGGATGCGGCCCGGCCGTTCGACGACCGTCGCGGGTTGCGCCCGGTCCATCGCCCCGCCCGCGCGTCGCTGGGCTGACCGCGCGGCGGGCGTCCTTCGCGCGCCTGGCCGGCTCGTCCGCGACGGCAGACGGCCGCTCGCCGTGACCCTCACCAGCCCCGGCGCGTGACCGCCGTCAGCCTCAGTACCGCCGCCGCGGACAACCGCTCGCCGTCACGCCCACCAGCCCCGGCGTCACCGCCGTCAGCCTCAGTACCGCCGCCGGACGGCC
>DASZPL010000102.1:0-7294 GCA_035550315.1 Mycobacteriales bacterium
CCGCGACAGCACCATCTGCGGCACGCCGTACTGCGGGCCGCGCGCGGACAACGCGCCCATCGTGACCGACCCCAGCACCGTCCCGAGCACGATCGCGGCGGTCGCCTGGGCGAAGTCGAGACCGAACGCGATCACCGCCAGCACGCCGACGTAGACGGTCGCGAACTCGAAGTTCGGCGACATCCAGGTCCAGAACAACCGCGTCGGCTTGCCGTGGCGTTCATCCAGTGGGATGAACTCGGCGCCGCCCGGCTCGATGGTGGCGAGCTTCTCGCCGTACTCGCCCTCGCGGATCTCGGTGGTCGCGGCAATCGCGCCGTCGTCCTGCACCGTGGTCATTCGGCCACCCCTCACTGGTCGTCCGGATCGTAGCGACCACTTTCAGGTCCGGCTCAGGTCCCGCGCCGAGACTCCTGGCATGACGACATCTGCACCCAGCCGGCACCGGTCGGTCTCCGGACGCGAGCCGCGCCGGGAGCCGCTGCTCATGGACTTCGCCGTCACGCCGGTGTCGCCGGCCGACCGGCGGCGCGCGGCGCTCGCGGTCTGCGCTCGCTCTGCGAACGCGGACGAGGCGCGCGGCCTGCTTGAGGCGCTCGGGCTGCTCGACGATCGGGCGGTGCGCGGCGCCGCCTGAGCCGGCGGGTGGGGTGCTTCGCGCGCCCCGATGGTCGATAGTGGGCCGATGCCGACGGCAGCACGGCGCGCCGACCTGGTCTTGGAAGGTGGCGGCGTCAAGGGCATCGGGCTGGTTGGCGCGGTCACGGCGCTGGCCGACGCCGGCCTGACCTTCCCACGCGTGGCCGGCACCAGCGCCGGCGCCATCGTCGCGGCGCTGGTCGCGGCGTTGCAGGTCGCCGGCCGGCCGATGAGCGACCTGCTTGCGATGATGCAGCGCATCGACTACCCGGCCTTCATGCGCGGCGACTGGGCCGAGCGGCATCTCGGCGCGGTTGGCAAGGCCGGGCACCTGATGCTGCACGAGGGGCTGTACGACGACGACTACCTGGTCGACTGGCTCGGCGGCGAGCTGGACCAGATCGGCGTCACGACATTCGGTCAGCTGCGGATCGACGACGACCCCGGCACCGCACTGCCGCCGGCGTACCGGTTTCGACTGGTCGTGCACACCGCCGACATCACCCGAGGGAAGCTGGTGCGGCTGCCCTGGGACTACCCCGCGTACGGCGTCAACGCCGACGACGCTCGCATCGTCGACGCGGTGCGCGCGTCGATGTCGATCCCGTTCTTCTTCGACCCGATCCAGCTCGATGCCCCGGCCCTCGACGACGGCGTGCACAACCTCGCGGCGGGGCGGGTCACGTGGGTCGACGGCGGGCTGCTGTCGAACTTCCCGGTCGAGGTGTTCGACCGGGGCGACGGCGTGCCCAGCCGGTGGCCGACGATCGGCGTGAAGCTGTCGGCCGCGGCGGCCCGGCCGGTCGAGCACAGCGATCCCGGCAATGTGCTGGCCGAGGCGATCGCGTGCCTGCGGACCGCGCTCGACAACGCCGACCGCTACTACGTGCCGCCGTCGAAAGCGGTGCGCACGATCTTCGTCGACAGCTTCGGTCTGTCCGCGACCGACTTCCACCTCGGCCCCGACGACCAGCAGCGACTGTTCGACAACGGCCGGGCGGCGGCCGCGGCCTACCTCGCGGCCAACCCTCAGCCGCCGGCGGCGCCCTCGGAGTAGGCCGCGCCGGACGCGCCGGCATCGGCCACCGCGTCGCGCAGCCCCGAGATCGACTTGCCGGCCTTGCGGACCAGGCTGAGCGGATTCGCGACGTCCTCCAGCGCGGTGCGTTCGGCGTTGACACCGAGCACGGCGGCGATGACACCGCCGACCGCCATCACCCCGGCACCGAGGAAGTAGCCGAGCATCAGCTGGCTCGGCTGCTTCGAGGCGACGAAACCGCCGTAGATCGTCGGCCCAAGCGCGCCGAAGCCCTGCGCGATCGAGAAGAAGACGGCGATCGCCTGCGCCCGCAGCTCCATCGGAAAGATCTCACTGACGGTGAGGTACGCCGCGGACGCGCCGGCTGAGGCGAAGAAGAAGATGACGCACCAGCAGACCGTCTGCGTCGTCGCCGTGAGCAGCCCCTGGTCGAACGCGATTGCGGTGCCGAACAGCAGGACCGACGACAGCAGATACGTGCTGGAGATCATGATGCGCCGCCCCACCGTGTCGAACAGCCCGCCGAGTAGCAGCGGGCCGATCAGGTTGCCGACGGCGAACGGGATGAAGTACAGCGACGTGTCCTTGACCCCGAAGAAGGTGCTCAGCACCAATCCGTAGGTGAAGAAGATGGCGTTGTAGAGGAACGACTGCGTGATCATCAGCGTGGCGCCGAGCACCGACCGGCGCGGGTAAACCGCGATCAGCACCTTCGTGACCTGCCACAGGCTGGGCCGCGCCCGCATCGGGTCGATCTCGATCGCCCGGTCCTCGTCGACGTCGTCGAGGTCGTGGCCGTTGTCCTTCACCCATTCCTCGATCTCGGCGATGCGCCGCTCCGCCTCGTCGGCGCGGCCGTGGGTGATCAGCCAGCGCGGCGATTCGGGCAACGTACGCCGGACGAACCAGACCACCGCTCCGAGCGCCGGCCCGATCAGTAGCGCCATCCGCCAGCCCAGGTCGACCGGGACCACGCTGGTGTCGAGCAGCCAGTAGCCGCCGAGTGCCGCGATCGCCGCGCCGGCCCAGTAGGTGCCGTTGATCGCGATGTCGACCCGGCCCCGGTGGCGGGACGGGATCAGCTCGTCGATCGCGGAGTTGATCGCAGCGTACTCACCGCCGATGCCCATGCCGGCGAGGAACCGGAAGCCGTCCAGCCAGTAAAGGTTGAACGCCGCGGCTGCGATCGCGTTGGCCGCGAGGTAGAGGCCGAGGGTGTAGACGAACAGGTTCTTCCGGCCGAGCCGGTCCGAGAGCCGGCCGAAGACGAGGGCGCCGGCAACCTCGCCGGCCAAGTAGACGCTGCCGATGTCCGCGGCGGCGCGGGTCGAGATGCCGATCGTGCCCGGCTGCGACAGGTTGTTCGCCATGTTGCTGGCGAACGTGACCTCGAGCCCGTCGAGGATCCACGCGACGCCGAGCGCCATCACCAGCCGGGTGTGGAACCGCGACCACGGCAGCCGGTCGAGCCGAGCCGGGATCAGCGTGCGGATCGACCGGTCCCGGCTGGCCGGCCGCGCTTCTACGTCAGCGGTCACGCCGGGGCTTTACCCCGCGATTGCCCTCGTCAGTCCGCGACGTCGGGGATGTCGACGCCCACCACGCCGGGCTGGCGTTGCAGGCACGCCTCCAAGATGCTCAGCTGCTTGTCGTTCGCGTGGTCGATCCGGAACCGGATGTCGCTCGCGACCTGCGACGGAAGCGTGCTGGATGTCGTCGGCTCCGGCGTGGCCCCGGACGTCGCGTGCGCGCACGAGTTGAGGGCGTGGGCGTGGTCGGCGAGCGGGGCGTTGGGGTTGAAGTAGACGACGAGTTCGCGCTTGGTGAGGGCGGAGGTGTTGCAGCCGGTTGCGGTCAACGCCGCGACGACCGTTATCACCGTCACCGCGGCTCCGCGCCGCACCATGTGCCCTCCTTGCGCGGCCGCACCGCCCGCTCTGCCAGCCTATGACCATGGGAACCGGCACCCACGAGCCGATCGAGAGCTACGCGTTGCTCGGCGACATGCACACCGCCGCATTGGTCAGTCGGCGCGGCTGCATCGACTGGCTGGCGTTCCCGCGGTTCGACTCCGGGGCGTGCTTTGCGGCCTTGCTCGGTGACGCCGACAACGGGCGCTGGGAGCTGAGACCGACGGCGGGCGGTGACTGCACCCGGCGCCGTTATCGCGGCGAGACGATGATCCTCGAGACCGAGTGGGACGTCGACGGCGGCACCGTGCGGATCATCGACTTCATGCCGCCGCGCGGCGAGGCGCCCGACGTCGTACGGATCGTCGAGGGCGTCGCCGGGCAGGTCGAGATGACCACCACGATCCGGGCGCGGTTCGACTACGGGTCGATCGTGCCCTGGGTGCGCCGCGACCACGGCAGCCTGCGGATGTACGCCGGGCCCGATTCGTTGTGCCTGCGCACCCCGATTCAGCTCGCGCCCGCGGACATGTCGCATGCCGCCACGTTCCGGGTCTCGGCCGGCGACCGGATCCCGTTCGTGCTCACCTGGCAGGCCTCGCACCGGCGGGTGCCGCGGCCGGTCGACGCCGAGCAGGCACTGCGCGACACCGAGACGGTCTGGACCGAGTGGGTGGCGAGGTGTCACTACGACGGCGAGTGGCGAGATGCGGTCATCCGTTCGCTGGCGATCCTGAAGGCGCTCACCTACGCGCCGACCGGCGGCATCGTCGCGGCCGCCACGACGTCGCTGCCGGAGCAGCTCGGCGGCGAGCGCAACTGGGACTACCGGTTCTGCTGGTTGCGCGACGCGACGATGACGTTGCAGGCGCTGCTGTACGCCGGGTGCACCGAGGAGGCCAAGGCCTGGCGGGAGTGGCTGCTGCGCGCGGTCGCGGGCGACCCGCAAAAGATGCAGATCATGTACGGCATCGCGGGCGAGCGCCGGCTCACCGAGATGACCCTGCCCTGGCTCTCCGGTTACGAGCACTCCTCGCCGGTGCGGATCGGGAACGAAGCGGCCGGCCAGTTTCAGCTGGACGTCTATGGCGAGCTGCTCGACGCGTTGCACCTCGACCGCGCGTCGGGGCTCAGCCCGGAAGCGGAGGCGTGGTCGGTCCAGCGCGTCGTCCTCGACGCACTGGAGAGCCAATGGGCGCAACCGGACCAGTCGCTGTGGGAGATGCGCGGCGACCCGCGCCACTTCGTGCACTCGAAGGTGATGGCGTGGGTCGGCTTCGACCGGGCGGTGCTCGGTGTCGAGCAGTTCGGGCTGGACGGTCCGGTCGGCAAGTGGCGGGCGATGCGCGACGCGATTCACGAGGAGGTCTGCCGCGAGGGGTACGACGCCGACCGTCGTACCTTCACCCAGTCCTACGGGTCGAAGACGCTCGACGCCGCCACGCTGCTGATCCCCCAGGTCGGCTTCTTGCCGCCGGACGACGAGCGGGTGGCCGGCACCGTCGACGCGATCTCGCGGGAGCTGATGCAGGACGGCTTCGTGATGCGCTACGACAACGAGGCCTCGGGAGACGGGCTGAGCGGCAGCGAGGGCGCGTTCCTCGCCTGCAGCCTCTGGCTGGCCGACGACCTGCACCTGGTCGGCCGCGATCGCGAGGCGCGCGAGCTGTTCGAGCGGGTGCTCGACCTGCGCAACGACGTCGGCCTGCTGTCCGAGGAGTGGGATCCGGTGCACCAGCGTCAGCTCGGCAACACGCCGCAGGCGTTCAGCCACGTGCCGCTGATCAACACCGCCCGCGCGCTGTCGACCACCGGACAGAAGGTCGGCCGGGTGTCGCGCAGGCGCCCGCATCACCACCGCGGCGAGGCCGCTCGATAGGCTCTCGGCCAGCGCCTGAAGGCACCCGATCGCAAGGCAGCACAGGGAGCGGATCGTGACCACCGAGGACAAGTTCGTCATCACGCTTGCCGTGTTCTCGATCCTTCTGCTCGCCGTCGGCACCGGCGTCTCGAAGCTGCTGTCCGGCGCGCCGCCGCGGGTGATCCGCACGTTCTGGCCGGTCGTCGCCGCGCTGACCGGCGCCGGCTACGCCGCGCTCGTGTACATCGCCCGCGTGAACGTCAAGGGGTGACCTCAGCCCGCTACGCGGTAGCGCGGGCGGCCGGCAGCACGGTCGCAGGGCTGTCCCGGCTCACCGGTCGCGGGTCTGGCACGACGGTCGGCGGCCGGGTCACGCTTGCCCTCGACCCGTTGGCGCTCACCCGCGCGGGCGCGGGCCGCGAGCTGGCGCTCGTCAGCGGCACGAACGGGAAGTCGACCACCCGGTCCCTGCTGGTCGCCGCGCTGGCCACCAGAGGTCCGGTCGTCAGCAACGCCGGCGGCGCGAATCTGCCGAGCGGGCTGACCGCGGCACTGGCCGCGGACCGAACCGCGCGCGTCGGCGTCCTCGAGGTCGACGAGCCGTACCTGCCGCAGGTCGCCGCCGCCGCGCCGCCGCGGGCGATCGTGCTGCTCAACCTCAGCCGCGATCAGCTCGATCGCTACGCCGAGGTGCGTCGGCTCGCGGGGATCTGGCGCGCGGCGGTGGGCCGGCTCGACGCGACCGCGACGGTGATCGCCAACGCCGACGATCCGCTCGTAACTTGGGCGGCGTCGGCAGCCGGCGCGGTGGTGTGGGTGGCGGCCGGGCAGCGCTGGCACGACGACACCAGCGTCTGCCCGGAGTGCGGCGGTCCGATCCGGCGCGACGGCGACGACTGGCAGAGCGACTGCGGCCTGCGCCGCCCGCAGCCAGCCTGGGCGGTCGAGAGTGACACCGTCCTCGACGGGCACGGCGGCCGCCACCAGCTCACACTGGCGATCCCGGGTGCGGTGAACGTCGGGAACGCGGCGATGGCTGCCGCGGCCGCGGGGCTCTGGCAGGTAGAGCCGGCGGAAGCGTTTGCAGCGATGCAGCGGATCGAATCCGTCGAGGGTCGCTACCTGACCGTGGCCTATGC
The DNA here is from genome assembly GCA_035550315.1 of Mycobacteriales bacterium. Taxonomy (GTDB): domain Bacteria; phylum Actinomycetota; class Actinomycetes; order JAFAQI01; family JAFAQI01; genus DASZPL01. The sequence goes on from DASZPL010000102.1 coordinate 6,589, forward strand.
CGGCGCGGCGGCCCGGCTGCTGCTCGCGAAGAACCCGGCCGGTTGGGTCGAGGCGCTCGCGATGCTGCCGCCGGCACCCGCCGGGCCGGTGGTGGTCGCGGTCAATGCCCGCGCTGCCGACGGCCGCGATCCGTCGTGGCTGTGGGACGTGCCGTTCGAGCAGCTCCGCGGGCGGTGGGCGGTTGCCACCGGCGAACGCTCCCGCGACGTGGCGGTCCGGCTCCGCTACGCCGGCGTCGACCACGAGCGGATCGACGAGCCGGCCGCAGCGCTGGCGACGGCCTGCCGTCGCGGACCGACCCAGGTGCTGGCCAACTACACCGCCTTCCAGACCTACCGGCGGGTGGTCGGTGATGGCTGATGCGGTGCGGATCGCGCTGCTCTTCCCGTCGGTGTTGGGAACGTACGGCGACGGCGGCAACGCCCGCGTCCTCGAGCAACGGCTGCGGTGGCGCGGAGTGGCGGCGGAGACCATCGAAGTCGGCATCGACCAGGCGGTGCCGGGCGACGCAGACCTCTACGTCCTGGGTGGCGGCGAGGACTCGGCCCAGACGCTGGCGGTCAGCCGGTTGGCCGACGGCACGCTGCGCCGGGCGGCGGATTCCGGCAAACCGATCCTCGCCGTGTGCGCGGGGTTCCAGATCCTGGGCGAGACGTTTCTCGACGGCGCCGGCGCGGTGCACCCGGGTCTGGGCATCGTGGACTG
>DASZPL010000103.1:0-30523 GCA_035550315.1 Mycobacteriales bacterium
GTGGGGTTGCCGATCAGCGCCGTACGTAGGTCGGCCGGAAGCTTGTGCACCACCCCGCCGGGCAGCCGCTGGGTCGCCACGTCATCACGCTACCGAGCCAAATTCAGACTCGGGCCGCATGGTGACGGCATCGATCGTTGCCGCAATGGCTGCTTCGGGAAGGCCGAATGGTGCGACCAGCGCAACCGAGTCGGCATGTGCTAGCCAACGCCGCACTAGGTCGGGAGCGTTGTCGTAGGTCCCGAACAGCAGCACGTCCTCCGCCAACCGCGTCGCCTTCTCGGGAAGAGTCGGATGCCGCGGGTCCGTATTGGCTTCGAGGAGCGCGTCCAGCTCGGGCTGGTAGCCATGCGCTCGCAGCACCTTCGGATAGACCGGGCCCATCCGCGTGGTGTAAGTCACCAGCCAGCGGGCGGCAATCGCGCGAGCGCCGGCTTCATCTTCGGCCAGCGCCACCGGCACACCCGCGCTGACGGCCGGCAGTGATGGGCGCCTCTGGTCGCTCGCGCCGGCAGCGAGCAGTTCTCGCCCGGCGTCGAGGCCAGCCGGCGGCAGCAGGAACGGTATCCACTCGTCGGCCAGCGCGCCGGTCAGCCGAATGCTCGCCGGCGTAATCGAAGCCACGCCGATCGGCACCGGCACTTCCGGCGGGCAGCCGAGTTGGAGCGGCCGCGATCCGTCCGCCGGGTCCGGCAGCCGCTCGCCGCGCAACAGGGCGCCCACCGCGACCAAGGTGCGCCGCAGCCGGTCGAGCGGCGCCTGCCACGGTTGGCCGTGAAACCCCTCGGTGATCGGCTGCGTGCTGGCACCTAGTCCGAGGGCGAAGCGACCGCCGGACGATCGTTGCAGCTCGGCTGCGGTAAGCGCCAGCGTCGCCGGCGTGCGGCTCCACACCGACAGCACCCCGGACCGGAGTTCGATGCGACGGGTTTGCTGCGCGAGCCGCGCCAGCACGATCGGTGCCGCCAGGCTCATCGCCTCCGCGACCGACACGAAAGCCAGGCCGCGCAACTCGGCGTGAGCGGCGACCCGGTCGATCACGTCGACCCGGTCCTCGAACGGCGTGAAGCCAACGCCGAGGCGACTGGCAATGTCTGAACTCTGGGTCCCCACGAGGACCGATCACGGCCAACATCGCCGACCGGTTCAGTGCGATTTGCCGCTCACGGTTCGTCCGCGGGAACCTCGGATTCGTCGAAGTCGGGAGCGTACGGGCCGAGGCGACGACGCTGGATGTACCACCTGCTCCAACGGATCGGGTGCCGCAACGCGCGGCGGTCGAGCGCGCCGCCGCGGAACCAGCTGACTGGGATGCCGAGGACGCGCTGCTCGGTCGGATCGGTCCGCACGAGCCGGCGGCCGTCCTAGTTTGTACCCATCTGATGCAAGGTGTCCGAAATTGTCGGTGGTGGGTCGTAGGTTCGGATCATGGGTCGGACAGTGGCCGCGCCGCTCGCGGCATCAGACATCGGTACGCCGGTGTTCGACACGTCCGACCCGATCGTCTTCGCGTCGTACCCGCCGGATCAAGTGCCGGCCGACGACGACTCCCTCAAGTCCCAGTGGTCGCCAGCGACGACGCTCGACTGGGTAGCCGACGGGCCGGCCGGTCCGATGGCGATCAACCTGCTGTCGGCGATCCGACCCGAGATGTTGGACAGCTTCGACCGGGTGCGGCTGCTGCGGGCGTGGCAACGACAGGTGGCGTTCTGCGAGGCGATGGTGCTGCAGGCGACGCAGGGCATCGTCGACGACGCCTTCGACCCGCGGTTCGTCGGTGACGAGGTCGCGGCGGCCGCGCGGATCAGCCGCCCGGCAGCGGATCGCAAGATCCTGCTCTGCCGGCGGCTGACCGCGGTGCTGACCGAGACCGCGGCCGCGCTGTGCCGAGGTGACGTCAGCTACCTGCAGGCGCTGGCCATCCACGAGGAGACCCAGTCGCTGCCTCCCGATCTCGCCCGTCAGGTCGAGGCGAAGTGCTTGCGGAGCGCGGGCGCGAAGACGGTCGGCAAGTTGCGCGCGGCCTTGCGCAAGGCGGTCGCGGCCATCGACCCGGACGGATACGCGGAGCGTCACGCGGCCCGCCGCGCCAGCATCGACGTGTCGGTGCTGGACACCGGCGACGGCTTCAGCCTGCTGTCCGCCGAGATGGCCGCGCCGGATGCTGCGACCGTGAAGACCGCCGTCGACGCGTGGGCTGACGCCCATCGGGTGCAGCATCCAGACCTGACCGTTGGGCAGCGCCGGGCCGCCGCCCTGGTCGAGTGGGCGCGGCAATACCTCGCCGATCCAACCTGCCCGACCTATCAGGGCCGGCCGGCGAACGTCGACGTCGTCATCGACCTGCCGACACTGCTCGGGCTCGCCGACCACCCGGGCGAAGTCATCGGGTACGGCGTGATCCCGGCGGATGTCGCACGCGCGATTGCCGCCGACGGCGAATGGCGGCGCCTCGTCACCGACCCGCAGACCGGCCACCTACTCGACTGCGGACGGCGTCGCTACCGGCCGACGCAGCGGCTCCGCGAGTTCCTGCTCGCCCGCGAGCGGGTGAGCAGCTTTCCCGGCTCGGCCGTGCCGGCCCCGCGGTGCGACCTTGACCATGCGGTCGCCTGGGAGCGTGGCGGGCGCACCGACCGCGACAACCTCGGGCCGTTCGACCGCCGGAGCCACCGCGCCAAGACCCACGGCGACTGGCAGGTGCACCGCGACACCGTGGGTGCAACGATCTGGCGAAGCCCGACCGGCCATCGCTACCGGATCGAACCCCACGACTACCGCCTCGGCCCGTAGTCGCCGGTCCCGCCGCCTCGTCCCGGCGGGTTGGCGATCATCACGGCGAGCGGCGGGATCACCATCGCGACCACCGACATCGCGATCGCGGCGGTCACCGAAAACAGCCGCACGACCAGCCACGCCAGCGTGATCAGGGTCAGGCAGCTGCCCATCATCACGAAGTAGAGGCGCCGGCGTCCCACGGGTTCATCCTGCCCGCGGCGCGAGCGATGATCCGGCGCCGCGGCAGCCGTCGTACCCATATGCCGAGATCAACCGTCGACATCGTCAGAGCCGCGTTTGCCGCCTATCGGGCGCAGGATCGCGCAGCGGCCGAGCCGCTCTACGCCGCGGACTTCACGTTCACCAGCCCGCAGGACGACCACATCGACAAGGCGGCGTTCTTCGAGATCTGCTTCCCGACCGCAGCGCGCGCCGTGCGCCAGGACATGCTCGCAGTCACGCCGGCGTCCGATGAGCTGGTGCTCGTCTACTACGAGTACGAGCTGCAGACCGGCGCAGTGCACCGCAACGTCGAGGCGATCACCATCCGAGACGAGCAGATCCATGAGGTGCAGGTCTTCTTCGGCGGCGCCGTGACGAACGGCTAGGGAGCAGCGGACTCCGTCGCCGCGCCGGCCTGCGCCGGGATCGCGGCCGGCGCGGCGGCGGGAGCGCGCAGCGTGAGCCGGGCCAGCAATAGAGAGGCGGCCGTGGCGGCGAGCGTTGCGATCAACGTGTCGGTCGTGCCGGGACGGTTGCTCATCAAGTAGAGGAACACCGCGATCTGGCAACCGCCGAACATCGCGACGTGACTGAGCACCGGATCCCGCCGCATCCGGTCGATCTCGGCCGGGATCGGCCCGTCCGGGACCTCTTTGACGGCCTCATGCAGCTTCGCGACGCGCTTGCTCTCGATGCCCGGGCCGATGATCGACATCACGCCGAAGATGACGTACGACGCGAGCAACCACGAGCTGGTCCAGACCGGGCCTTGGCTGCTGTCGCGCTGCGACACCAGGTAGAGCCCGGCGCCGAGGATCAGCAGCTGCGCGGGACCGATCAGCCGCTCGGCGTACGGCGCCAGCCCGACTGCTGCCCGGACGCCGGCGACATCGACGGCGCGCTGCGCCACGACCAGGCCGCCGATGGAGAACGCGACGCCGGTGATCAGCAAGCCGACGCCGAAGAGGTGAACGAACAGGACCAGATGTTCCATGTCTTCCCCCATGTTGTGGACCCGCTCAAGCGGTGGCCAAAACGTAGATCAGCGACGGTTGCCGGACAAGCCTGCCGCGCGGTTTTAGCTCAGCCGGCTGACCAGGTCGGCGACCACGTCGGCGGCGGGCTGCACGTGCGTGACAAGGCCGACCCCGCTGCCGGCGTAGAGCGCCATCGCGTCGATGCGACCGCGGGTGGCGGCCGTCGGCGGCGACACGGCGTACTGCTCGACCGGCATCGACTGACCGGCGAACTCAACTTCTCCCGCCGGCTCGCCGTTGAGCCCGCGGGCCGCGGCGATGCACGACGCGAGCACCCGGTGCGGCGCGTCCGGCCAGCCGCTGCCGAACGTCGTCGTCAACTCGGTGTCGGCCGCGGACGTCGCGTCGAGCAGGGCTTGCAGGTACGCCGGGTGCAGGTCGGCTTCCGGCGTCGCCAGGAAGCGGGTGCCGACCCGGACCGCGGCGGCGCCCGCCGCGAGCGCGGCGGCGACATCACTCGCCGCCACGATGCCGCCGGCGGTCACGACCGGCACGCTCACGGCGGCGAGGACGCCGTCGAGCAGCTCGGCGCGCGGCGTCGTAGCCCGCACGTGACCGCCGGCCTCGACGCCCTGCGCGACCACGAAGTCGCACCCGGCGTCCACCGCCGCCCGCGCTTCGTCGACCGACCCGACCTGCCACGCCACCAGCGCCTCGCCGCTGCTACGGGCGCGCTCGACCAACGACGGATCGGGATCCCGCCAGAAGACCTCGACGACCCGGAGCCGGCTCGCCGCCACCTCGAAATCGGGAAGGACGTGGTCGAGCCACGGGCCGAGGAAGCCCATGCCGAGCGCTCCGCCATGCGCCGCGTCGAGCGCCGCCGCGATGCTCGGCGCCACCGGCTCGGCGGCGATGCCCGACAGCATGCCGAGACCGCCCGCGCCTGCTACCGCCCCCGCCAGCGCCGGCGTCGAGACGCCGCCCATCGTGGCGAGCTGCACCGGATGCCGGCAGCCGACCAACCGGGTGAACGCGGTCTCCACCACGCCAGCCTGGCACCGACGGTCAGGCGCGGCTAACTCGGATGTGAGGCTTTGCCGATTCCGCTGCCGCCGTCGGCGCGGCTTGCCATCCTCTCCGCGTGCGACGGGGGGCGATCTCGACGGTGGGTGTTGTCGCGGGCGCGGCGGCCGTTGTGCTCGGTGCCGCTCCGACCCATCTCACCGCCGCGACCGCCCTGCTGCCGAAGTCGCCGTACAGCTTCTGCCCGGGACCAGAGAAGCTCGTCACGCCCCACACCCACTGGCACCACCATCGGCTGGCGCGCGGCGTGACGCTCGCCGAGACGACCGCCCACGACCGCCGCGGGCGGGTCGCCATCCACGTGCTGCGGATCGACCTGCGCAACCGCCGGCTCGACGTGCGGCCGCTGCATCGCGGTCTGGCGACGCGCTACCGGCTGAACCACCTCGCCCATCACCGGCATCTGGTCGCCGCGACGAACGGGATGTACTTCAACCTGTACTGGGGCGCACCAAAGGTGCCGCTGATCGAGCATCGCCGACCGCTCGTGCTCTCGCGCCGCCACCTGCGGGTCGCCGGGATCGACATCCACGGCACCGCCCGAAGCGCGCGGGTGTGGCTCGACGGGACGGTCGCCTCGCACGGCCGCCATCGGCCGCTGCAGGCGGTCAACGTCGTGGCGCCACCGACCGGGCTGACCCTCTACACCCGAGCGTGGGGTGCGCACCGGGTGCCGCTGCCGGGCGACGCGCGCTCCCGCCGGCTGCGCAACGACCACTTCCGACCCGGCCTCGGCCGCCACCATCACCCGCCCCGGCACGGCGAGCTTCTGGTCGCCAGGGGCCGGCACGCGCGGCACTGGCTGGCGTCGCTACGGCACCGTGATCGGGTCACCGTGTCGCGACAGGTCCGGACCGACGGACAAGTTGCATTGCGGGAGGCGTACGGCGTCGGGACCCAGGTGGTCGCGAAGGCCGGCCAGGTCGGCCATCACCTCTACTGCCGGCGCGGCGAGATCTTCGCGGCCCGCACCACGATTGGCTGGAAGCGGCACGGCACGCGACTGCTGCTGGTCACCGTCGAAGGCAAGCGCGGCCGCCGGCAGCACGGCCTGGACGAGAACCAGATGTCCGGCCTGCTGGTGCAGCTCGGTGCCGAGCGCGCCTATGCACTCGACGGCGGCGGGTCGACCTCGCTGATCACCCGGATGCGCCGCCACCATCACCGGCTCTCGTCGCGCATCCAGCCGTCGTGGGGATTGCGGCCGATCCCCGTCGGCCTCGGCGTGTTCGCGCGGCGCCGGGCCTACCGTCCGCCCAGCCCGCAGGAGCAGCGTCGCGCGGTGCAAGCCGCGGACGGGTATCGCTGGTAGCTACGGCTCGATGACGTTCGCCGGGTCGGGCTTGTCGTCCGGCCCGCCGGCGCTGTAGTCACCGAAGGGAGCGTCGCGGTCAGCGACGGCGGCGCTCACGCCGTCACGTTCGGCGCGCTCGACGAACGCGCGCCCCTCGGGGATGTTGCGCATCAACCCGTCTAGCACCGGCCCGAGCATCTGCGTCGAGAACAGCCCCATGTTCTCGTAGGCCTGGTTGACCATGAGCTTCATCGCGGCCAGCTGCGCCGCCGGCAGCGACGCCAGCTGCTGCGCGCGCTCCCGGACCGTCGCCTCGAGTCGGGCGAACGGCACCGCCTCGTTGATCAGCTCGATGTCGGCCGCCTGCCGACCCGACAACGGCCGCCCGGTCAGCGCGTACTCCTTCGCCTTCGCCAGCCCGAGCCGGTAGATCCACATCCCGGAGAGATACGCACCCCACACCCGTGAGTACGGCGTACCGATCCGCGCATCCTCGCTGGCGATGACGAGGTCGGCGCACAACGCGAAGTCGCTGCCACCGCCGACGCACCAGCCGTGCACCTGCGCGATCACCGGCTTCGGCGATCGCCACACCGACATGAACTTCTGTGTCGGTGACAACGCCGGCGCGGTCGCCATCATGAAGTCCTTGCCCGGATCCCACTGCCCGTCGGTCATGAGTTGCTCGTCCCAGTGGTGGAAGCCCGCGCCGAAGTCGTAGCCGGCGCAGAACGATCGTCCAGCGCCGCGCAGGACGATCACCTTGACGGTGTCGTCGCGCACTGCTCCCTCGACCGCATCCTGCACCTCGTCCGGCATCGGCGGCACGATCGTGTTGAGCCGCTCCGGCCGGTTGAGGGTGATGGTCGCGATCGCGCCGGCGACGTCGTAACGAATCGTCTCGTAGCTCATTCACCGAGTCTGGCGGATGCGCCGGCCGTTCCGGTTGCCAGGAAACCTTCAGGTTTCCCTCATTTCGCACTCAGGGCAGTCGCCCACGCTGACGCGTCGTCGCATCTCGCAAGGAGAGCCACCCGTGTCCCGACTTCGCAACCTCGGACGGCTGCCGATCATCATCGGCATCGTCGTCATCGTTGCCGCCGGCGGCGGTGGCGCGGCGTGGGCGCTGACCCGCTCATCCGGCTCGAGCAACGGCACGACGCAGGTCGTCACCGCGGCGATCCACACCGTCCGCCAGACGGTGTCCGCGTCCGGGACCATCGCGCCGGCGCACGAAGCCGATCTCGACTTCGGCGCCTCCGGGCGGGTGAGCCACGTCAAGGTCAAGGTCGGTGACCACGTGCACAAGGGCCAGACCTTGGCGACGATCGGTACGGCGAGCTTGGCTGCGCAGCAAGCCGCGGCACAAGCCGCCGTGACCGCCGACGAGGAAAAGGTCGCCGCCGACGGCGGCTCCAGCAGCACGGCCGCGGACCAGGCCGCGCTCGTCGCGGCGCGCAACCAACTGACGAGCGCAACCAAGGCACTCGACGCCGCGACGCTGAAGTCAACGATCACCGGCACCGTCACCTCGGTCAACCTCACCGTCGGGCAGCAGGTCACCGCCGGAGCCGACGCCAACTCGGCCAACAGCAGCAGCAACTCCGGCAGCAACGCCCAGGTGGTCGTGCAGTCGGCGCACTCCTTCCTGGTCAACGCGACCGTCGACGACACCCAGGTCAGCCAGGTGAAGAAGGGCCAGTCGGTCAGCATCACGCCCGAGGGCGCGATCACCCCGGTGACCGGCAAGGTTCGCTCGGTCGGCAAGGTGCCCACCAGTTCGTCGGGTGTGGTCAGCTTCCCGGTCGTCGTACGCGTCGCCGGTCATCCGAGCGGGGTCTACGCCGGCGCCAGCGCCACGCTCACGATCACCACCAAGCGGGTGCCGAACGTCCTCGAGATCCCGGCACTCGCGGTGACCTACAACGGCTCCACCGCAACCGTGCAACTGCAGCAAGGCGGCTCCACGACCACGCGCACCATCACCGTCGGGCAGACCTACGGGGCCGAGGTGCAGGTGCTCTCCGGCCTGGCAGCGGGCGACAAGGTCGTCGTCACGCTGCCGACATTGCCCAACATCGTCCGCAACGGCAACGGCAACGGAAACGGCAACCGCACCTTCCAGTTCCCGGGCGGTGGCGGCCTGTTCAACAACGGCGGTGGCGGAGTCATCCAGAACGGCGGTGGCGGGTTCCCCGGCAACTTCAACTTCGGCAATGGCAAGGGATGAGCGAGCTGCAACCCGGCCCCCAGGAGCCGATCCTGCGCCTGGTCGACGTCGTCAAGGTCTACCGGACCGGCTCGATCGAGGTGGAGGCGCTGCGCGGGATCAGCCTGCGGGTGCTTCCGGGCGAGTTCGTCGCGATCATGGGCCCGTCGGGCTCAGGTAAGTCGACGTTGATGCACATCATCGGCTGCCTCGACATACCGACCTCCGGCGGCTACCACTTGGCCGGACAGAACGTCGCCGACATGGACGAGGCCGCACTCGCAGAGGTCCGCAACCGCAGAATCGGGTTCGTCTTCCAGCAGTTCAACCTGCTGCCCGCGCTGACCGCGTGGCGCAACGTCGAGCTGCCGCTCACCTATGCCGGCATCGCACCGGCCGAACGCCGCGACCGCGCCATGGACGCACTCACCCGCGTCGGCCTCGCCGACCGGGTCGACCACCGGCCCGGCGAGCTGTCCGGCGGGCAGCAACAGCGGGTCGCCGTGGCCCGAGCGCTGGTGACCGATCCCGCCGTCATCCTCGCCGACGAGCCGACCGGCAACCTGGACTCGACGTCCTCGGCCGAGGTCCTCGGCCTGTTCGACGCGCTCCATGCGACCGGCCGCACCATCGTGCTGATCACGCACGAGGCGGACATCGCAGCGGCCGCTGACCGCACCGTCCACATCCGCGACGGCCGGCTGGTGCCGAGCGAGCCGGCACCACTCATGGTCACGCCATGAACTGGCGAGAGACGCTCCGCACCGGCCTCGCCGCCGTCCGGCTCCACCGGTTGCGCTCGCTGCTGACCATGCTCGGGATCCTCATCGGGATCGCGGCCGTGATGCTCACGGTTGGCCTCGGTGAAGGCGCGCAGCAACAAGTCCGGGACCAGATCAATGCGTTGGGCAGCAACTTGCTGGTCGTCTCGCCCGGGAGCTCCACGAATAGCTCCGGCGTCCGCGGCGGGCTGGGTTCCGCGTCGACGCTGACCACCACCGACGCGACCGCGCTGGAGTCAACGACCGCCGCCCCCGACATCGCATCCGTCGCGCCGACCACGTCGACCGTCACCGAGCTGACCGCCGGCTCGACCAACTGGACGACCAGCGTCGTCGGCACGACGCCGTCGTGGCTCCACGTCCGTGCCCGAACCGTGGAAAGCGGACGGTTCATCACGGCCAACGACGTCGCGACCGGAGCGGCAGTCGTCGTGCTCGGGGCGGACGCCGCGAGCGAGTTGTTCTCGTTCCGCAACCCGGTCGGTCAGACGGTGACGATCGGGAGCGTGCCGTTCCAGGTGGTCGGCGTACTCGAACCAGTGGGCTCCGGCTCAAGCTCGACCAGCGACCAGGACGACACCGCGATCGTCCCGATCAGTACGGCGGCCGCCCGCGTCGTCGGCGGCAATTCGCGCACCTCGCTGAACTCCATCTACATCGAAGCGACGAGCAGCCACACCGTCTCAGCGGCCTATCAAGAAGCCAACGCGGAACTGCTCGCGCTGCACGGCATCACGAACGCGGATGACGCCGACTTCTCGGTCGCCACCCAGCAGTCGCTGCTGTCGACGGCGAGCGACGTCGACAAGACGCTCACCGCGCTGCTGGCCGGCATCGCCGCGATCTCGCTGCTGGTCGGCGGCATCGGCGTCATGAACATCATGCTGGTCTCGGTCACCGAGCGGATCCGCGAGATCGGGTTGCGCAAGGCGCTCGGCGCGACGCCTGCCGCGATCCGGCGACAGTTCCTGCTCGAAGCGTCGATCCTCGGCTTCTCTGGCGGCGTACTCGGCGTCGGCTTGGGACTCATCGGCGCCGAAGTGATCCCGCAGTTCATCTCCAACCAGATCCTGATCTCGCCGAGTGCAGCCGTCGGGGCGATCGCGGTCGCGATCGTGATCGGGATCGGTTTCGGCGTCTACCCCGCGAGCCGGGCCGCCCGGCTCGCTCCGATCGATGCGTTGCGGAGCGAATGATGACGACATCCCTTCGCGGACCCGGAGCGATCGTCGTGGTCGCTGCGCTCGGCGTCACTCTCGCCGCGTGTGGCGGCGGGTCGAGCTCGCCGTCGTCCGGCTCCACCGACCCCAGTGCGTCGAGCACGCCCGGTCCCCAGGGCTTGCCGGCAAACTTCTCGTCGGTATCCGGCAAGGTCACCGCGGTCGCGAGCAAGCATGCCGCGGTCAAGGTGCACACGTCGAGCGGAACCACCACGGTGGCGTTCGGTTCGGTTACCCGATTCACGCGCCGCTCGGCCAGCTCACGCGCCGCACTCGCCAAGGGCGACTGTGTGACAGTTGCCGGCGGCAATGGCTCCGCAACCGCCTCGGTGACCGCAACTTCAGTCACAGTCACGAGCACCTCCGGCTGCCCGTCCGGTGGCGTGCGCCGCTTCGGCGGACCCAGCGGTCAGGCGCCGTTCGGAGGCGGCTCGTCTACCGGTCCATTCATCCAACGGTTCGGCCAGCGCCCCGGAACCGGCCCGTCCGCATCACCGTTCCCACGGCCGTCCGGTTCGCCCGGCTTCCGCGGCGGGCCTGGCACGATCCGGGCCTCGATGGGCACCGTCCAGTCGGTCTCGGCATCCAGCTTCGTGATCAAACCACCGGTCGGCTCGACGCCCGTGACCGTGCACACCACGTCCTCAACGACGTACAGCACCGCGACCAACGTCACGGCGACCGACGTCGCAACCGGCGACTGCGTGGCGGCGGTTGGCACGAAGTCCAACAGCGTGGTCGATGCCTTTTCCGTGACGATCTCGCAGCCGAGCAATGGGAGTTGCCCACGGCAACCGGCCATCGGTCCGGGATTCGGCTTCCGCCAGGTGCCGCCTGACGGCACCGGCTCAGGTGACAGCAATGCCTGACGGACGATCCCGATGGCGGCGGCGCAGCGTCGTCATCCCAGCTGCGGTCGTCGTGGTTGCGGCCGGCGGCACGTCGGCATGGGCGTTGACCAGCGGCTCCGGCCCGGCCTACCGCATGGCCAGCGTCACCCAGGGCGCGGTGCAACAGACGCTGGTGGCCACCGGCACGCTAGCGGCGTTGCATCAGGCCAGCGCCGACTTCCAGGTCGCCGGCACCGTCGGCAAGGTTGACGTCAAGGTCGGCGATCGGGTCAAGGCCGGACAGCAGGTCGCGACGCTACGCCGGTCGACGCTGCGAGCAGCCGTATCCGCCGCAAACGCCGCCCTGCAACGTGCGCAGGCGCAGCTGACCAGCGACCAGAACGGCCAGCTCAGCGCCGCCAGCACAGCTGACGCGAGCCCGACCGACGCCGGAAACAACCGACTTGAGGCTGCCCGGGCGCGCCCGGCACCCAGCCCGAGCACGACCGCGAACGTGACCGCCGACCAGGCTGCCCTCCGCGAGGCGCAGCACCGGGCCGACGCCGACCTCGCCACCGCGACGGCCGCGCTGCACGCCGAAACCGCGGCTTGCCAAGCCGAGTCCACATCGACCACCGCGCCATCACCGACGACCAGCGCGACGGCCGCCAGCGGCCCAGGCGGTGCGACGACCGGGTCGTGCACGGACGCCGCCGCGACACTGCTAAGCGCGCAGCGGCAGGTGCAGGCCGACCAGCAGGCTGTCAGCCAGGCGGAGACGACGCTGAGCAACGACCTGGCGGCCGCGACATCGACCCCGCGGTCCAACCAGCCGAGCCCGGCCGGCACACCGTCGACCGGCAATCCGAGCGGTCGCAAGCCGACCAGCAGCGGCACCGGGAGCACTACCCCGACGGCCGGCGCACTGGCCTCCGACCAGTCGTCGATCGACTCCGCCCGCGCGGACCTCGCCACCGCCCGCGCCAACCTGCGCCAGGCGACGCTCACCAGCCCGATCACTGGCCGCGTGATCGCGCTCGGCATCGCGAAAGGCGACTCGGTCTCGGGCTCGTCCAGCTCGTCCGGCCCCGCCGTACAGGTCCGGGGATCCGGGCAGACCAAGGTGACCATCGACGTGAGCGCCACGCAGGTCCGGAAGGTTCGCACCGGCATGGCGGCGACGGTCACGCCGGACGGGTCGAGTACGCCGATCCACGGCCGGGTGGTGAGCGTCACCTCGACCGGCAAGACCTCGTCGACGGGGACAGTCACCTATCCGGTGACGATCCACCTGCCGAAGTCAGCCACCGTCGTGCCCGGCGCGGCCGCCGCGGTCAGCGTCTTGGTGGCGAGCGTCCCGGACGCGCTGACGGTCCCGACATCGGCGGTGCACTACACCGGCTCGACGGCCTACGTCGAGATGCTGCGCGACGGCTCGCCCAGCCGGCACGCCGTCACGGTCAAGGCGGTGGGTGCCGCGCGCACGCAGATCACGTCCGGCCTGTCGGCCGGGCAACGGGTCGTGCTCGCGGACCTCAACGCCGCCGTGCCGAGCAGCAGTACGACGTCGTCCAACCGGCCCGGCGGCGGGTTCGGCCCCGCGCTGAACATCCAGCGGTTCAGCGGGCCCGGCGGATCGGGCGTCCGTGTCACCGTGCCGGGCAGCGGCGGATGATGGGAGGGTGACGTCGCGATTGCTCGTCGTGGACGACGAGCCCAATATTCGCGAGCTACTCGCGGCCAGCCTGCGGCACGCCGGCTTCGATGTGCAGGCCGCGGTCGATGGGCAGGACGCGCTCGATCAGATCGGCCGGTTCCAGCCCGACCTGCTCCTCCTCGACGTGATGATGCCGGGCATCGACGGCTTCGAAGTGGTGCGGCGGCTGCGCGCCGACGGAGTGCCGGTGCCCGTTCTGTTCTTGACCGCGCGGGATGCCACCGACGACAAGATCGCCGGCCTCACCCTGGGCGGAGACGACTACATCACCAAGCCATTCAGCCTCGAGGAGGTGATCGCGCGGATCCACGCCGTGCTGCGCCGCGTTGCCGAGGCCTCGACCACCCAGCCGACCCTGTCATTCGCCGACATCGTGATGGACGAGACTGCCCACGAGGTGGTCAAGGCGGGAAGACCCGTCGCACTGTCACCGACCGAGTACAAGGTGCTCCACTTCTTCCTGCGCAACCCGGGCCGAGTGGTCAGCAAGGCCCAGATCCTGTCGGCGGTCTGGGGCGAAGGCTTCGCCGGTGACCTCAACGTCGTCGAGTCCTACGTCTCGTATCTGCGACGCAAGCTGGACGCCACGGAGCCGCGGCTGTTGCACACCGTGCGCGGCGTCGGCTACGTGCTGCGTCAGCCCCGGCCGTGAAACCGCCGCTGCGGATGGCGCGGCTGCGCACGGTCGCGGCGGCGACCCCGTTGCGGGTCAAGCTGATCGTCACCCTGCTCGTCGTCGCCGCTGCCGGCCTGGCGATCGCGGCGACGGTGACGACGACGGCCCTGCGGTCGTACCTGGTCAACCGGGTCGATCAGCAACTCAGCCGGATCGCCGGACCGGTCATTGGCCGGCTGCCGCCGGACTTCCTTCCCAAGGACCGAGCCGTCGGCGACGGCCAGCGCGGTGGCACCTTCATCGGCGGGCCAACCACCGGCGTATCCCAGAAGGGCGGCGGCGGGAAGGCCAAGCGGATCCGCGGCCAGCTGCCGAGTCCGTTCTACGTCGTCGCGTTCTCGTCGAGCGGCGTACCCGGGCCGCCGGAGTCGGCACCACTGTCAGCGCAATCGCCGCCGAAGCTCCCGACCCTGACCGCGAGCCAGGCGCGAGCGATCGCCGGACGGCCGTTCACCGTGTCATCGGTCTCCGGCGGTTCCTCGTGGCGGGCGGTCGTCGAGCCCCAGTCCGACGGCACGGGCAGCGTCGTCGTCGCCACCTCACTCGCCGACACCAACCGCACCGTCGGCCACGTGATCGACATCGAGGTCCTGGTCGGCGTTGCGGCGCTCCTGCTCATGGGAGGGATCGGCTTCTTGCTGATCCGGCGCTCGCTGCGCCCGCTCGCCGCGGTCGAGCACACCGCGGCCGCGATTGCGTCCGGCGACCTCACGCAGCGGGTGCCCGAAGCCGAGCCGCGCACCGAGGTCGGCCGGCTGGCGGCGGCGCTGAACGCGATGCTCGGCCAGATCGAGCGCGCGTTCGCCCATGAACGCTCGTCACAGCAGCAAGCGCGTGCCTCCGAAGAACAGATGCGACGGTTTGTCGCCGATGCCAGTCACGAGCTGCGTACGCCGCTTACCTCAATCCGCGGTTTCGCCGAACTCCACCGGCTGGGTGCCGCGCCCGACAACACCGATGAGGTGATGCGCCGGATCGAGGCCGAGGCCGCGCGGATGGGCCTGCTGGTGGACGACCTGCTGCTGCTTGCCCGGCTCGACCAGCAGCGCCCGCTCGAACAGGTGCCGGTCGACCTGACGGCGCTGGCGGCCGAGGCCGTCGACGAAGCCCGCCGGAGAGCACCGGGCCGGCCGATCAGCTTTGAGAGCGGCGCCGGTGCGATATCTGTCACGGGCGACGCCAGCCGGCTGCGGCAGGTGCTCGACAACCTGCTCACCAACGCGCTGGTCCACACGCCGGACGGGACGCCCGTGACGGTTCGGCTTTCGTCGTACGACGACCCGGAGCCACGCGCGGTGATCGAGGTGAGCGACACCGGCCCCGGGATTCCGGCCGAGCACGCGGCCCACATCTTCGAGCGGTTCTACCGGCTCGACGACGCCCGGACGCGCACGTCGGGTGGCGCCGGATTGGGCCTGTCGATCGTCGCCGGCATCGTCGCCGTCCACGGCGGCACCGTGACACTGGACCAGCCCGCAGCCGGCGGGACGACATTCCGCGTCGAGCTGCCGCGGCAGGAGCCCGAGGCGATGAGTTCGTAGCCGGCCAGCCGTCCACCTTGCATGGCCGGTCCGGTGGTGTGGTGTCGCGTCACCGTGACCGGCCCTTGCGGCTTGCCGGTCGCCGACTTTCCGTTCCAGGGCGAAGGCCGCCCAGATCTCGATGCGGTCGACCGGCTCGCCCGGCTGCAGCTCACCGCGGCGCAGCAGGGCGGCTGCATCCAGCTACGCGACGTGTCGGGCGAGCTGGAAGCGCTGCTCGACTTCGTCGGGCTCGACGCGTTACGCCGCTAGCTGGTCCGGCAAGCCGAACTGCGGGAAGACCCGCTCGGTGTCGAGGAAGAACGTGAAGTTGGCGATCCGGCCATCGCGGATCTCGAGCACCTGCAGCGCCCACGGCTTGTAGCCGCCGGTCTCCGGATCGCGCCGATACTGCGCGAAGGCGGGGCAGCCGTTGGCCCAGGTCGCAACCAGCCGCGAGCCGCGGCATGCGCTCGGCCCGGGCTCCACCATCCAACGGCCGATGTTCTCGGCGCCTTGGATCCACATCGCGAACGGCGGCATCGACTGGATCGCGTCGTCATGCAGCAGCGTTACCAGCTGCTCGATGTCGTAGCGCTCGAACGCATCGACGTACCGCTGCAGCAGCTCGGCCTGCTCGGCCGGGACGTCGAGCGGCGTCGAGTCCAGCCCGGCCGACGCGAGCGTCGCGCGCGCCCGCTGCAGTGCGCTGTTGACCGCCGCCACCGTGGTGTCGAGCAGCTCGGCGACCTCGGTCGCCTGCCACCGCAGCACCTCGCAGAGGATCAGCGTCGCGCGCTGCTTCGCCGGCAGATGCTGCAACGCGGCGACGAACGCTAGCCGGATGCTGTCACGGGCAATCGCGATCTCGGCCGGGTCGGCGTTGTCCGGGATCACCCGCTCGTCGGCGATCGGCGACACCCAGGTCGCCTCCGGCAACATCGCGCCGAGGTGCGACTCATCCGGCGGTGACGACGGGCCGAGCTCCATCGGCCGCGCGCGGCGCTGCACGCCACGGTGCATGTCAACGCAGACGTTCGTCGCGATCCGGTACAGCCACGACCGGACACTCGACCGGCCCTCGAAGCCGTCGGCGGCGCGCCAGGCCCGCAGCATCGTCTCCTGCACGGCATCCTCGGCCTCGGAGCCCGACCCGAGCATGCGGTAGCAGTATCCGGTCAGCTCCCGGCGGTACTGCTCGAGGGCGTCCGGGGCAAGCACCGCGTCAACGGTCATGCCCTCGGATCGTACGCCGGTGTCTTCGATCACAGCAGCGGTCACAACCGGTACGACGGACGAACAATTGAGAACTCATCGGTGGCGCTCCGATGACTGGCGGCGACCCGTGGCGTCCACCCTCGTAGGACCGTGGAGGGAGCAGTGATGGGTCAGGTCGTGGTGACCGAATTCGTATCGCTAGACGGTGTCTTCGAGGATCCCGGTGGCGCCGAAAACTTCGAGCACGGCGGCTGGACGTTCACGTTCGACCGGGGCGCGGACGCCGACCAGTTCAAACTCGACGAGCTCACCGCCGCCGACGCGCAGCTATTGGGACGAGTCACCTACGAGGGGTTCGCCGCGGCGTGGCCGACGATGACCGACGAGGCCGGGTTCGCCGACCGGATGAACGGCATGCCGAAGTACGTCGTGTCCAAGACGCTGGCCTCCGCCGACTGGGCCGGCAGCACGATCATCCGCGAGAACGTCGCCGAGGAAGTCACCGCGTTGAAGCAGCGCTACGCCGGCGACATCCTCGTCGCCGGCAGCGGCCAGCTGGTGCAGTTCTTGTTAGGCGCCGGCCTGGTCGACCGGCTGCAGCTCATGACGTTCCCGATCGTGCTTGGCAGCGGGCGGCGGCTGTTCCCCGAAGGCGTGGCAACGACACGGTTCACGCTTCTCGAGGCGCGGCCGGTCGGCCCCGACGGCGTCACGATCCAGATCTACGCGGCAGCATCTGCCAAGTAGGGCCGTCCGCCGCACCGCGGCGCCGCAACCCAGCGTTCGTGATCGCGGGCGGCTCCCAACCGGCGTCCGCCCGGGCCAACGTCGTACCCGGCGGCACGATCTCGTCGATCCGGTCGAGGATGTCGCCAGTCAGCGTGACCTCGTCGGCGCCGAGCTGCCCGTCGAGCTGCTCCATCGTGCGCGGGCCGATGATCGCGGCGGTCACGGCCGGGTGGTTGATGACGAAGCCGATCGCCAGGTGGATCAGGCTGATGCCCGCCTCGTCGGCCAGCCGGCCGAGCGCATCGGCCGCCTCGAGCTTGGCTTGGTTCTCCGGCTTCGACAGGTCGTAGCGCGCCGGGACCAGCGCGCTACGGCGGCTGGTCAGGTCATCGCCGCCCTTACGCCACTTGCCGGACAGCCAGCCGCCGGCCAGCGGGCTCCACGGGATGACACCCATGCCGTACTGCTGCGCTACCGGAAGCACGTCGCGCTCGATCTCGCGGACCAGCAGTGAGTACGGCGGCTGCTCGCAGACGAACCGCTCGCGGTTGCGCTCCTTCGCCACCCACTGCGCCTGGACGATCTCGTGCGCCGGGAACGTCGAGCTGCCGAAATAGCGGATTTTGCCGGCGTGCACCAGATCCGACAACGCGCCCAGGGTCTCGTCGATGTCCGTCTCCGGGCTCGGCCGATGGATCTGGTAGAGGTCGATGTAGTCGGTGCCGAGCCGGGTGAGGCTCGCCTCCACTTCGCGCACCAGCCACCGGCGCGAGTTGCCCTGCTGGTTGGGGTCTCGTCCCATCGGCGCGTGTGCCTTGGTCGCGAGCACGACGTTGTCGCGGCGGCCATTTGCCAATGCCTTGCCGACGATCTCCTCGGACTCGCCGGCGGAGTAGACGTCAGCGGTGTCGATGAAGTTGATGCCGGCGTCGAGCGCGCGGTGAATGATCCGCACCGAGTCGTCGTGGTCGGTGTTGCCCCAGCCGCCGAACATCATCGCGCCGAGGCACAACGGGCTGACTTTCACACCGGTGCGGCCGAGCGTGCGCATCTCCATGCCCTCACCCTGACACGCCGTTTGTCAGGATCACCAGCGGGGCATCTTGCGGCTCACCATGAACGACGTCATCGAGCCGCTGCTGCGCGAGCGTGAGGCAACGGAGCACAGCGAAGACCGGCGACTGTGGGTACGACGGGCGATTCTCACCCTGTTGTTCGCGGTGTCTGTTTTGGCGCTGTTCAACGTCTTCGGGCAACGCGCCGGCACCAGCACGGTGCGGTCGAGCGCGGCCGACTTGACGGTGCACGCACCGAGTCGCGTGCGCGCGGGACTGCTCTTCCAGGCCAAGATCACGATCGTCGCCCACCGCGAGCTGCCGAAGGCCTCGCTCGTGCTCGGCAACGGCTGGTTCGACGGCCTGACGATCAACACCAACGAGCCACAAGCGTCGAGTGAGTCGAGCGGTCCCGGCGGCGGCGCGATCCTGCAACTCGGGTCGCTCTCGCCCGGCGAGACCTACGTGCACTACCTCGAGTTCCAGGTGAATCCGACCAGCATCGGCAGCCGCACCCAGCGAGTGACCGTTCGCAGCGACGGCGTACCGCTCGTCAGCTTCTCTCATGGATTGACGGTGTTTCCCTGATGGACCTCGCGATTCGCGCGGTAGCGCTCTATGTCTTCGTCGTACTCGTCATGCGCATCGTCGGGCGGCGCGAGCTGTCGTCGCTGACGCCGATCGACCTCGTGCTGCTCATCGTGATGGGCGACGCCATCCAGCAGGGGCTGACCCAGGACGACTACTCCGTCACCGGCGCCATCATCGTCGTCGGCACGATCGCGGTGCTCCAGGTTGCGACGGCGTACGCCGGCTACAAGTCCAAGCGGTTCCGGTCCGTGGTCGAGGGTGTGCCGCTGATCCTCATCGACAACGGCTCGCTCGTCGACGCCAACCTCCGTCGACAGCGACTGACCCCGGACGACCTCGCCGAAGAGATGCGGCAGCAACAGATCAAGTCGGTCGACGACGTCGAGTGGGCCATCCTCGAGGCGAACGGCAAGATCAGCTTCATCGAGCGCGAGCCCGCGACCGGCTGAGCAGCGCCACCGCCACCAAGGCCAGCCCCGCCATGACGCCGGCGAACGTCTCGCCGGTGTGCGGCAGGCCGAACGCATCGGAGCCGGCGCCGACACCGATCACCGGGAGCGACAGCCCGACGTAACAGACCGCGAAGAAGCTCGACGAAACGGCGCCCCGCTGGTCCGGCGGGCTCGCGCCCGTGACCTCACCGAGGGCCGACCGGAAGCTGAGCCCCTGCCCGACACCGGTGACGACGCCGCCGACCACCAGCAGGGTCAACGAGGTGACGCCGATGGCGACCCCAATGAGCGCGATGCCGACGACGAGCGTCGCGGTGCCGCCCAGCAACGAAACCGTGGTGCTGACCCGCACCGAGAAGACCTGCCCGGCGGCGGAGGAGGCGAACACCGCAAAGACGACGGCCCCGGTCACCACCGGGTCGTGGTAGCCGAGCAGGCCGAGCGTCGCGGGACTCACCGCGGTGAAGAACCCGAGCACCGCGAAACCGGCGAAGCCGGCGATGCCGGCCTGCACGAACGTCGCGCGGATCGCGGCCGGGATGCCCAGCCGCTGCATCCGGAACCGGCGCGGCGAGTCGACCGCCACCGACTCCGGGATCAGCGCGACGATCGCCGCGGCCCCGACCGCGAGCACGACGTGCAGCGCGTAGGGCGTGAGCAACGGCTCGGCAACGTCGCGGGCCAACGCGCCGGCGATCAGCGGGCCGATGCCGAGCCCGCCGATGTTCGCGACCGCAGCGACCAGGCTGGCCCATTGCTTGCGCTCACCGCCGTAGTCCGCGAGCGTGGCCGTCGCGGTCCCGGTGAAGATGCCAGCCGACAGGCCGGACACGAAGCGCCCGACGAGCAACAACGTGAGCCCACCCGTGTGCGCGTGACTGGCGCCGATGAAGATCACGGAGGACACGACGGCCGCGGCCAGGCCGCCGAGCAGCCACGGCTTGCGGCCGGTCGAGTCCGAAGCCCGCCCAAACCCGACCAGCGCTGCCAGCACTCCGACGGCGTACGTCGCGAAGACGACCGTGACGGTCAGCGTGCCGAACGCGAACCGCTGCTCGTACGTCGGATACAGCGGTGTCGGCAGCGTGGTGCCGAGCATGGTCACGGCGAAGGCGTACGCCGTCACCCAAAACGCTCGAGAAGTTGTCAGCATCACCGGGTGCTATAGCCCCCTGAGACGCTGACAATTCGGTGGCGGGACACGATTGCTAACGCTAGAGTCCTCCGCTCGTGCCTCCCGATCCCTCCCCGGAGGAGATCCTCGCCGCCGAGCGCCGCTACCTCGACTACAGCCGTCGCTGCCTCGCCGAGATGCTGGCGACCGCCGAGACGCTGGACCCGCAGGGCGCCAACGAGGTGTCGACCGAATACCTCAAAGCCGCCCTGCATCACCGCGCCGAGGCGCTGCGCGAGGTCCCCGGCGTACCGCTCTTCTTCGGGCGCATCGACCGCACTTCGACCGGCGAGCAGTTCCACATCGGCCGCCGCCACGTCCGCAACGAGACCGGCGATGTGGTCGTGGTCGACTGGCGCGCCGACGTCTCGCGGGCGTTCTACCGGGCGACCGCCACGGAGCCGATGGACGTCGCGCTGCGCCGCCGGTTCGGCCACGCCGCCGGCGAGCTGACCTCGCTGGAGGACGAGCGGCTCGCGCTCGGCGAGGAAACCGACGTCACCGCCAGCGGCATCCTGGCCGCCGAGATCGAGCGCCCGCGGGTCGGGCCGATGCGCGACATCGTCGCGACGATCGCCCCGGATCAGGACGCGCTGGTGCGAGCGCCGCTCGAGCGGACGCTGTGCATCCAGGGCGCGCCGGGCACCGGCAAGACCGCGGTCGGGCTGCACCGCGCGGCCTTCCTGCTCTACGCGCATCGCGAGCAACTGCGCCGCGCGCGGGTGCTGGTCGTCGGGCCGAACCGCTCGTTCCTCTCCTATATCTCTGCGCTGCTGCCGGCGCTCGGCGAGATCGACGTGCAGCAGATCGTGATCGACGACCTGGTGCCGGGGGTCGCGGTGCGCGGCACGGACGAGCCGGCGGTCGCGCGGCTGAAGGGCGATGACCGGATGGCGCAGGTGATCGAGCGCGCCATCCTCGCGCCGCTGCAGCCTCCGGCCGAGTCGCTGGTCGTCCCGGTCGGCGGCCGGCGGTGGCGGGTCGTCACCGACGAGCTGGTGGACCTGCTGGAACGGGAGCGCGCGGCCGGACATCCGTACGGCGTCAGCCGCTCGCGGCTGCCGCTGCTCGTGGCCAGCCGGGTGCGCCGGCAGGTCGAGGCCGCCGGCGGATCCCCCGACGACCGCTGGGCGGGGCGGGTCGCCCGGTCGAAGCCGATCCGCGACTGGGTGGATGCGCACTGGCCCGACCTAGCGCCGAAGCCGCTGGTCGCACGGCTGCTCAGCGACCAGGCGTTCCTGGCCCGCTGCGCCGACGGCTTGCTCGACCCAGCCGAGCAACAGCTGCTGCTGCGGGCACCGGCGCCGCTCGGGCGGATCCGGTGGTCCCGCGCCGACGCGTTCCTGATCGACGAGGCCGCGGCCCACGTGTCCCGGCCGACGCCGTACGGCCACGTCGTGATCGACGAGGCGCAAGACCTCTCCGCCTTGCAGTGCCGCGCCCTCGGCCGCCGCTGCCTGACCGGCTCGGCCACCGTGCTCGGCGACCTGGCGCAGGCCACCTCCCCGGAGGCGATGGCGAGCTGGTCCGACACGCTGCGACACCTCGGCAAGCCGACCGCCGACCGGGTCGCGTTGACCCGCGGCTACCGCGTCCCGCAGGAGGTGCTCGACCTGGCCAACCGGCTGCTGCCGGCGCTGCGGGTCGACGTGGCGCCGGCGCTGTCGATCCGGCACGCCGCCGGCTCGCTGCGGCTCCAGCTCGCCGACCGGCTGCCGGCCGCGGTCGCGGACGCCGTCGCCGACCGGTTGCGCGAGGAAGGGTCGATCGGCGTCATCGCCACGCCGACCCACCTGGCCGCCACGGCACGGGCGCTGCGCGCCGCCGGGATCGCGGCGGGGCGGGTCGAGGACGGCGTCGACGCCCGGGTCGAGCTGGTGCCGGTCACGCTGTGCAAGGGCTTGGAGTTCGACCACGTCATCGTCGTCGAACCCGCCGCCGTGGTCCGGGAGCACGATCGCGGCCTGCACTGGCTCTACGTCGCGCTCACCCGCGCGGTGTCGTCGCTCGACGTGGTCCACGCCGAGCCGCTGCCCGACGTGCTCGCCGGCTGACGCTAACCGTGCTCCTGCACTAGGTCCTTGTTACGGATCAACACAAACGCCGCGACGCCGCTGACCAGGCTGATGATCGCGCCGACCAGCAGGATGTGATTGAGCCCGCTGGTGAAGCTCGCCCGCGCGACGTGGCTCACCAGCTGCGCCTGGTGCGGCGAGAGCTGGTGCAACAGCTTGCTCGACTGCCCGTTCTGCAGCGCGGTGCTGACCTGGTCGGCGTGACTCGCCAGCGGCGTACCCGACAGGCCGTCACGCACCTGCGACTGCACCTGGTTGGCGAACAGCGTCCCGAGCAACGCGATGCCGGTCGCGATGCCGACCTGGCGGAACGTCGAGTTGATCCCGGATGCCATGCCGGCCCGATGCGGCTCCACCACCCCGACCGCCGTTGACGCGAGCGGTGGGTTGATCAGCCCGACCCCGACGCCGGCGACGATCAGGCCGGGGATCAGATGCGTCCAGGACGAGGACGCGTCAAGGCCGCGCATCAGCAGCAGCGCGATGCCGCCGAGCAGCAGGCCGGGGCCGATCAGCAGCCGGATCGGCACGTGCGAGGTCAGCCGTCCCGCGACGGTCGCGACCACGAAGATGCCGCCGGACATGATGAGCAGCCGCAGGCCGGTCGCGATCGGGCTGTAGCCGAGCAGGTCCTGGATGTAGAGCGTGAGGTAGAGCAGCATCGAGAAGGTGCTCGCCGACAGGCCGAACGCCGTGATCGCGCCGCCGCTGAACGTCGGCAGCCGGAACAGCGACATGTCGAACATCGGCTGGCGGACCAGCCGCTCGACCACCAGGAAGCCGGTGATCAGTACGACGGCGAGCGCGAAGCAGACCAGGACGCGGGCGTCGGTGAAGCTCCGCAACCCGGCCTCGATCAGGCCGTAGATCAGGCTGGCGAGCCCGGCGGTGAACAGCACGAAGCCGGCCCAGTCCGGTCGGCGGGCCGCACCCTCTCGTGACTCCTCCACCCGGGTGGCCGTCAACACCAGCGCGAGCACCCCGATCGGCAGGTTCACGAAGAAGATCCAGCGCCACGACAGGCCGGACACCAGCCCGCCGCCGAGCACCGGCCCGATCGCGACCGCGATGCCGGTGACCGCGCCCCAGACGCCGAACGCGACACCGCGCTCCTTGCCGCGGAACGCGTGCGCCAGCAAGGCGAGCGAGACCGCGAACATGATGGCGCCGCCCACCCCTTGCAGGCCGCGCGACAGCTCGAGCATCAACGAGCCCTGCGCGGCGCCGCAGAGCGCCGACGCTGCCGTGAAGATGACCAGCCCGATGCAGTAGAGCAACCGCCGGCCGTACATGTCGGCCAGGGCGCCGGTGGTGAGCAGCAACGCCGCGAGGGTCAGCGCGTAGGCGTCCACGACCCATTGCAGGTCCGAGAAGGTGGAGTGCAGCTGACGTTGGATGTCGGGCAGCGCGACGTTCACGATCGTGATGTCGAGCAACAGCATGAAGGTGCCGAGCGAGACGGCGACCAGCGTCCACCACTTCCCGATCGTGTGATCCGAGGCTGTGGTTGGTTCCGTCCGGCTCGGCGCGGCTTCGACCATGGCTACGAGTCTGCCCCGTCCTCCTCCGGCAGTCGCCCACTGGTCAGCAGATGCGCCGCGACGTCGCCAATCTTGCGTCGGCCGCTGCGGGCCGAGCTGCGGATCCGGTTGAACGCGGCCGTCTGGTCGACGTCGTCGCGGGCCATCAGATAGCCGATGCCGCGCTCGATGACGACGCGGTACTCCAAGGCGTAGTTGAGCTGGTTCGCCAGCTCGCCGGCCTGCTCGGCGGACAGCGCCGCGGCAAGCATCGTCTCGATTACTTCGCCGTAGCGCACCAGGGCCTGCTGCTCCGATTCGTCCCAGCTGTGAGCGTGGCTGCGGTAGAGGTCGAGGCTGCCGACGCACCCGCCCGAGAGCCGGACGGGTACGCCGAGCACGGCGCCGACGCCCCGGCCTGCGATCAGCGGTCCCAGCGTCGGCCACCGCGGATCGGTAGCGACGTCCTCGGTCATGACGAGTCGGTCGTGGACGAAGGTGTCGACGCAGGGTCCCTCACCGGCATCGATCTGCGTGTCTTCCAGCATCCGCCCGGGACCCTCGGTGGCCACGACGTAGCGCAGCACACCGTGCTCGTCGGCGAGCATCAGCCCGCTGCCGTCGACCAGGAATAGCTCGTTGCACGCGTCGATCACCCGTCGCAACGACTCGTCGACCATGGTCGGCTCCTCGGGGCGTCGTTCGATGCGCTTCAGACTCGCAGCGAGCGCCTCGGAGTCGATCCGCGTCACGGCCTAGACGCTAGTGGCCGAATCCGGATCGTCCAGTTCACTGACGGTTGCCCAACTGTCGATGATGGCGAGTTCATCGATGCCGAGGACCGACACGATCCGGCGCAACGACCGCGGCGGGGCCACGACGGCCAGCCGGCGGCCGAGCCCAACCGCGTCCGCTGCGGCATCCACGAACAGCTGCACACCGCGGACGTCAACGAAGAGGTCGTCCGCGAAGCACATCAACAGCCAGCCTGGTCCCGGCGACCCGGCCACCGCCGCCTGCAGCTCACGACGTGCGCGGTCCTCCGTTGCGATGTCGAGATCGACCTCGACCCGCAGCACCACGGCGTCCAGCGATACGTCGCCAGGCGGGTTCATCAACCGCGTGAAAACCCGCTTCCGGCCGTGCCAATGGAGGATGATGGACTCCGACCCTGTTTGGGGCGTCGCCGAAGCAACGCCGGCACCGCGGACACAGGGCGGTTGATTAGATCAATCGACGGACGCTTGGCCCATCATCACTCACCTTATCCCGCGACGACCGATTCGCGGGATGTTCTACGGGATCAGCACCACCTTGCCGGTGGCGCGGCGCTGGTCGAGCAGCGCCAACGCCTCGCCGGCGCGGTCGAACGGCAGCTGCGCGCCGACGATCGGCTTGATGAACCCGTCGGCGGCGAGCGTTGCGATCGCGTCCGCGGCCTCACGCCCGTAGGCCAGGCCCGAGCCGATCACGTACTCCCCCCAGCCAGCGCCGACGACTTCGGTGTTGCGCAACAGCAGCCGGTTGACCTTGACCTCGGGGATCGGCCCGCCGGTGAAACCGACGACGACGAGGCGACCGCCGCGGCCGAGCGAGCGCAGGCTGTCGGTGAACCGGTCGCCGCCGACGGGGTCGATCACGACGTCGACGCCGCCACCGGTGAGCTCGAGCACCTCGTCCTTCCAGGGCCCGTCGGACCGGACGACGTCGGCGGCGCCGGCGGCGCGCGCGACCTTCGCCTTCTCATCTGTGGAAACCACGGCGATGGTGCGAGCGCCAAGCCCGTTGGCCACCTGGATCGTTGCCGTGCCGACACCGCCGGCGGCGCCGTGAATCAGCACGCTTTCGCCCGCGCGGAGCCGGCCGCGAGTGACCAGCGCAAAGTACGCCGTGTGGTAGTTCAGGATCAGTCCGGCACCCTGCGCGAAGTCGAGGCTGCCCGGCAACGCGAACGTCATCGTGGGCGGCGCCACCACGACCTCGGCGAACCCGCCGAGCATGCAGAAGCCGGCGACCCGGTCGCCGGGCGTGAACCCGCTGCCGTCGCTGGCCGAGCGCACGACGCCGGCGACCTCGCTGCCGGGGACGAACGGCAGCTCCGGCTTCATCTGGTATTCGCCGCGGGTCTGCAGCAGCTCGGGAAACGAGACCCCAGCGGCCTTCACCTCGATGACCACGCCGTGGCCCGGCGTCATCGGATGCTCGGGCGGCGGGTCCGGCAGCTCGACGAGGCGCAACGCCGTCGCCGGTCCGGTCAACTCGGTGATCTGGAGCGCGCGCACGCGCGGACGTTATCGCAACGTAGAGAGCCCCCGGGCGGGCCTCGGCAGCGCACTAGGCGGGAGCGAGGGCCGGCTGGACTGGGCCGGCAGCCCGGGGGCTGGTGACCGCCGTGGATTCGCCGTACACCTATCGGTGAATCGCACTGGTCGACCGACGGTGACTAGCGGACGGTCACCTCACGAGTCCAACGTCTACACAATGCCTGGACCACCTCCTCTCCCGTGTATCACCAGGGTAGGCCGGGAAGGGTCGGTACGCCGTCAATTTCGCCGACGGCGCGACACCGAGGAGGCCGGTAGTGGTCGAGTGGGGCTACACGATGATGGGCGAGCAATCCGGCCCGCGCGCGCTGGTCAACGACGTCGTCGCCGCCGAGCGCGCCGGCTTCGACTTCGCGGTGATCTCCGACCACTACTTCCCGTGGCTGGACGCGCAGGGCCATTCGCCGTACACCTGGTCGGTCCTCGGTGCCGCCGCCTGGGCCACCGAGCGGATCCCGCTGATGACCTACGTGACCTGCCCGACGTTCCGCTACCACCCGGCGGTCGTCGCGCAGAAGGCGGCGACCATCCAGTTGCTCTCGCGAGGTCGGTTCACGCTTGGGCTCGGCGCCGGCGAAAATCTCAACGAGCACGTCGTGGGCGAGCCGTGGCCGGCAGTCGACGTCCGGCACGAACGGCTCGCGGAGGCGGTCGAAATCATCCGCTCGCTGTTCGGCGGCGGCTATGTGAACCACCGCGGCAAGCACTTCACCGTCGAATCGGCGCGGCTGTGGGACCTGCCCGATTCGCCGCCGCCCGTCGGGATCGCGGTTTCCGGCAAGCAGTCCTGCGCTCTGGCCGGCCGGCTCGCCGACGTCATGATCGCGGTCGAGCCCGACGCCGAGCTGGGCCAGATGTTCGACGCCGCGGGGGGTGCCGGCAAGCCGCGCGTAGGTCAGCTGCCGGTCAGCTATGACACCGACCGCGACAAGGCAATCCAGCGGGCGCACGAGAACTTCCGCTGGTTCGGCGGCGGCTGGAAAGTCAATGCCGAACTGCCGGGAACCGCCGCGTTCGACGCAGCGTCGCGATTCGTCCGGCCGGAGGACGTCGCCGACCAGGTGCCGTGTGGCGACGACGTCGAGGAGTACGCCGAGAAGCTGCAGCCCTTCCTCGACGCCGACTTCACGCACGTCGCGATCGTGCAAATCGGTGGCGACCAGCAGGCTGGGTTCGTCGACTGGGCCGAGCGGGCGCTGCTGCCGCGCCTGCGTCGGCTGTCCGCCGCATAGGGTCGGGCTAACCCCGCAGTCCGAAACGTCACGCCGGCGTTAGGCGTAAGTCAAGATCGCCCGGGCAGAAGGCGTGGCAGGGAGCAGTCTCGAGGGGAGCTGCTCAACGGCGGAGAGACTGCGTGGTGGAGACTTTGGTAGCGCCGCGGGTCGGGCGCCGACAACTCTCGTTGGACCGGACGCCTGATGCGCCGCGGCTAGCGCGGGCGCAGGTCGCTGCGGTCTGCGCCGATTTCCCGGCTGAGATGCGCGACAACGCCGTCCTGCTGACCTCCGAGCTCGTCAGCAACGCCATCAAACACGGCCGTGGCCAGATCAGCCTGGACCTCGAGTGGGACGTCGACGAGGTCCACGTCCACGTCCACGACACCGGTACGAAGCCGATCGTGATGGCTCCGGACTGGGACCTGGGCGCCGCCAGCGGCCGGGGCCTACAGCTGGTCGCTGCACTCGCGACCGCCTGGGGTGTCGAGCATCGCAATGACGGTCGCGGGAAGGTCGTCTGGTTCCGGCTGCACCGCCAGCGCTGAGCCGTCCACGCGCACCTGACACAGTCGCGGTATGACCACTGCCTTCGATGACCTGCTGGCCGACAACGAGCGCTACGCCGAAGCGCGGCCGGGCGAACCGGCCGGGCAGGCGGGCCGGCGGCTTGCCGTCGTCACCTGTATGGACCCCCGACTCGATCCGTTGCGGATGCTCGGCCTGGGCGCGGGCGACGCGGTCGTGCTGCGCAACGCCGGCGGCCGGGTCACCGACGACGTACTAGCCGCGCTCACACTCGCCCGGCATCTGCTGGGCGTCGACCGAATCCTGGTCGTCCCGCACACCAAGTGCCGAATGGCGGTGCCGCATCCGGACGCGCTGCACGACGCAGTCCGCGAGGCCGGCGGGCCGGATACGCACGCGTTGTCGTTCCTGACAGCCGCCGACCAGGCCCTGGCGCTGCACGACGACCTCGCCCGGCTACGGTCATCGCCGTACCTCGAAGGCGCGAAGATTGCGGGCTATATCTACGACGTCGCGACCGGACGGCTCACGCCCGGTGAATGAATCGCGCGGCGCCGTGGTACGTCCTCTTCGTGGCGCCGGAACGCAAAGTCGTGGTCGTGACCGGCGGCAGCGCCGGGGTTGGGCGCGCCGTCGTCCGTGAGTTCGCGCATCACGGTTACGACGTCGCGATCCTCGCGCGTGGGCAGGCCGGCCTCGACGCCGCCGCCCGCGAGGTCAAGGACGCCGGTGGGGCGACGCTGCCGATCGCGGTGGACGTCGCCGACCCGGCCGCGGTCGACGCCGCCGCCGACCGGGTCGAGCGGGAGCTGGGCGAGATCGACGTCTGGGTCAACGTCGCCTTCGTTGGCGCGCTGCGGTTCTTCTGGGACACCGATGACGCGACCTACCGCCGGATCACCGAGGTCACGTACTTCGGCCAGGTCAACGGCACCCGCGCGGCGCTCGCCCGGATGCGCCCCCGCGACCGCGGCGTCATCGTGCAGGTCGGCTCGGCACTGGCCTTCCGCGGGATCCCGCTGCAAGCGGCGTACTGCGGCGCGAAACACGCCGTGAAGGGCTTCACCGAGTCGGTGATCACCGAGCTGAAGCACGAGCGCAGCCGGGTGCGGGTCTGCATGGTGCAACTTCCCGGCGTCAACACGACGCAATTCACCTGGAACGACAACGCGTTCGCCTCATCGCCGCGACCGGTCGCGCCGGTGTTCCAGCCGGAGCCGGCGGCTCGCGCCGTACGGTTCCTGGCCGAGCACCCGCGGCGCAACCTGTGGGTCGGCGTGTCGACGGCGTACACGATCCTCGGCAACCGGGTCGCACCGTGGCTGCTCGATCTCTACCTAGCCCGCACCGGGGTGAAGGGTCAGCTGGCGGACGAGCCGAAGCCGCGCCACGGCTCCAACGTCTTCACCCCACGCGACGCCGACCAGGACCGCGGTGCGCACGGACCGTACGACGACCAGTCGCATCCGCACGACCCGTGGTCGTTCGCCTCGATGCACCGGCGGGTCACCGCGACGGCTGGTGCGGTGGCAGGTCTCGCCGGCGTCGCCGCGGTGGCGGCGCGGCGCGCCCGCCGCTAGCGCACGTGGCCGGCCACGGGACGCCGACCGAACGGCGCGACGGCTATCTGCCGATCGAGTGCTACGCCGCGCTCGGCGACGGCCGCACCGTCGCGCTCGTCGGCCTCGACGGGCAGATCGACTGGTGGCCGCTGCCGACGCTCGACGCCCCACCGGCGTTCGGCGCGCTGCTCGACCCGGCCGATGGCGGCCACGTGGCGCTGCGGCCGACGGGTGAGTTCACGACCAGCCGCCGCTACATCGAGGACACGAACGTCCTCGAGACCACGTTCCACGCCGAGACCGGCACGGTGCGCGTCACGGACGCGTTGTCGATCGGCCTCAACGGGTTGCTGCCGTGGGAGGAACTGGTCCGCAAGGTCGACGGCATCGACGGCACGGTCGATCTGCGGTGGGAGGTCGCGCCCGGCGACCGGCTGCGCACCGCACAGCCATGGGTGGAAGCCCGCGACGACAGCGCGCTCGTGCACATCGGCGACCAGCACCTCGCTATCCGCTGCTTCGACCTCGGCACACCGGACGTCGAGCCGCATCGGGTGAGTGGCACCGTCACGGTCAAGGCCGGCGACGCCGGGCTGCTGGCGCTGACCGCGAGCGACGCCAGCCCGGTGATGTTGGCCCGGCCCGCCGAGCTGGCCGAGCACGTCGACCTGACGGTCACCCGCTGGCGGGAGTGGAGCCGCAACCTGCGGTACGACGGCGAGTGGCGCGACGCCGTCATCCGTTCCGCGCTCGCCTTGAAGCTGCTGGCG
>DASZPL010000104.1:0-7044 GCA_035550315.1 Mycobacteriales bacterium
GCGAGCTCGCTGGTCACGAGCACGCACCGGTCGATCAGGTCCCGCAGATTCCACGTCGTCAGCGTCTCGGCAACGAACCGGCGGGCGAGCCGCGGCCCGTGCGCGCCGTACGGAAACCGGCGGCTCGCTTCGGCATCCGCCGGCATCGGCGCACCGCCGACGACCTGGCTGTGCAGGGCACACATCTCGGCGAACGCCGTGGCGCTGTGCGGGTCGATGAACAACTCGCTCGGGTAGCCGCAGAGCAGGGTGAAGGGCACGTCGCGCTGCAGCGCGTTCCAGAGCCGCTCCAGCTCGAGCGCGCCGGTGACGTCGCCGGCCTGCCACAGCACGGCCACCATCTCGCCGTACGCCGACAACCGCTGGCCGCCGGCGACGGCGGCGCGCACCGGGCCGGCGATGGACGTCTCGAACGCGTCGGTGTCGAGTTGCCCGTCGACGACGAAGCGGTTGAGGCACTCCTCGGCGTCCAGCAATGTCAGCCGCTCGTCGAGCAGCGCGGCGTCGACGCCGATGTCCGCGAGGCCGGTGCGCAGCAGTGTGCGATGCGCGGCCGACGCGATCACGAGGGCGTTCGCTCCACCGCGCAGGGTCGGCGCGAAGTGCTCGACCAGCCGGTCGAGGAGGACGTCGTCCCGCTCGTACCAGTGGACCGCGTGCGCATGCTCGACAGTGGGTGCGCCGCGCACCGTCATGGGCTCGTCTTCCTACGAGGCGACGCCAAGAATCGTAACGTGATGGCCGCCTGCCCGCCCCGCTGGTGTTGTCGACTTCACGTGGCAGATTTCGCAATTTTGGCGCGGCAACTCGACAACGGTCGTTAGGAGGTGGTTTCGAGGAAGTCGATGAGGCCGGTGAAGAAGCGCTCCTGGTCGTCGTAGATCGCGAGGTGACTGCCGTCGGGGCAGTGCAGGTAGCGGCCGTTCGGGAGCGTGTCGGCCATCCACTTCATGTGCGCCGGATCCATGGTGTCGTGCGCGGCGCCGATCACGAGCGTCGGCACCGTGATCCGCGGCAGGTCCGCCGTCCGGTCCCAGTGCTCCAGCTTGCCGCTCGCGCCCAGCTCGCTCGGCCCCTGCATCGGGACGTAGACGTCGCTGTTGAGGTGCTTGAACGACCGCATCACCGGCTCCGGCCAGTCCTCGGCCGGCATCCGCAGCACGTGGTGCACGTAGTGCTGCTCGAAGAGCAGCTGCTCGTAGCGCGGGTTGGTGATGTCGCCGGCGGCCTCGAACGCCTGGATCTCGGCGAGCGCGTCCTGGTCCATCGCCGGCATCAGCACCTCGCGGGCATAGCTGTTGTACGCCGGGATGCTCGCCATCATGTTCGCGACGATCAGCCCCTTCAGCTGATCCTGGTGCCGCAGCGCGTACTCCATCGCGAGCAGCCCGCCCCACGAGTTGCCGAACAGGAAGAAGTTGTCGCGGTCCAGTCCGAGCGCGACCCGCACCTGCTCGACCTCGTCGACGAACCGGTCGATCTCCCACAGCTCGGGGTCGCCCGGCTGGTCGCTGTAGTAGGAGCCGAGCTGGTCGTAGTAGTAGAACTCGATGCCGCGCGCCGGCAGAAACGAATCGCACGCCTCGTAGTACTCGTGCGTGAAACCCGGCCCGCCGTGCAACAGCAGCAGCTTGACCGACGGATTGTTGCCGACCCGTTTGGTCCAGACCCGGAACTCGCCCTTCGGCGTCTGGATCGGGATCATCCGCACGCCGCCGGTGAGCACATCGTCGTGGCCGGTGCGGTCGAAGTATTGGGCTAGGTCGGTCATCCGCTCATACTGAAGCCGTGGACGTCGACGCGTCGAGGTTGCTGCCGGTCGCGTGCACCCTGGGTCCGGACGACGGCGCGGCGCGACTCGATCGATGGAAGCAACTGTACGACGAGTATGGCGCCGGCCGTGACGCCGAGCCGGACCTGGTGACGTTGCGGTTCCGCGACGTCGCCGACGTCGCGACCCAACTCGGCGAGCTGGTCGTGGCCGAGCGGGAGTGCTGCGGGTTCCTCGACTGGCGGGTCGACGCGGAGGCCGGCGAGGTCGTCGTACTAATCGGCGGGACGGAGGAGGCGCTGGCCAGCCTGCCGCTCGGCCGATGAACCGGATCATCATGATGATGTCGGTGTCGCTCGACGGCTACCTCGAAGGCCCGGACGCCGACATCTCCTGGCACCAGGTCGACGACGAGCTGATGGCGCACATGAATGAGTGGCTCGGCGCGGCCGGCGGCTTCCTCGAAGGCCGGGTCACCTATCAGCTGATGGACGACTACTGGCCGACCGCCGACCAGGCGCCGGACGTCGCGCCGCTGACCGCCGAGTTTGCGCGGATCTGGCGCGACATGCCGAAGGTCGTCTACTCCCGGACGCTCGCCCACGCCGACTGGGCGACGACGATCGCGCGCGAGGTCGACCCGGACGAGGTGCGGGCGCTGCGTGACCAGGCGAGCGGTGACCTGGTCGTCGGTGGCGCAGACCTGGCGGCGGAGTTTCGCCGGCACGACCTGATCGATGAGTACCGCATCTACGTGCACCCGG
This sequence comes from Mycobacteriales bacterium, assembly GCA_035550315.1. Lineage (GTDB taxonomy): Bacteria > Actinomycetota > Actinomycetes > JAFAQI01 > JAFAQI01 > DASZPL01. Next base: position 2,536 of record DASZPL010000104.1, read on the forward strand.
TCGTGATCGGCCGCGGCAAGCCGCTGTTCCCCGTCGGGACCGAGCCGTTCAACCTGCGGTTGGCCGAGACCCGGACATTCGGCAACGGCGTCGTACTTCTCCGCTATAGCCACGCCTGACACCGCGGTGCCAGACTGCCCCGCACGGGGACCAGTACGACACATTGCCCGGCCTCGGCCGGGCACAGACAACCGAAGGATGGCCATGACCCGCACTCCTCTGGTGATCGGCGGCACTACCGTCGCCGCCCTTTCGGCGGCAGGCGTCCTGCTGGCCGGACCGGCGCTCGGCGGCTCCGCCGCGACGACGCACACGCTGCACCTGAAGGTGCACACCCTCAAGGAAACCGAGTTCTCGAAGCACCAGTTCAGCGAGGCTGACCAGCTGACGAGCCACGGCAAGAAGGTCGGCAACGACGTCCTCTACGGCCGGATCGCCGGCCACACGGAGACCGGGCACGTCACTGCCGCGCTCAAGGGCGGCACGATGCGGCTGACCTTCACGTTCGACTTCACCCAAGGCAATTCGTTCGCCGGCAAGGTCACCGGTGGCACCGGAAAGTACGCCGGCGCGAGCGGCACGATCACCGGGACCGGCACCACGAAGGGCGCCGACGTCACCATCAAGTACACGACGCCCTAACACCGACCCCTCGCCACCTACCCCCTCGCCACCCGCCCGGTCGCCACCTACCCCCTCGCCAAACCCGCGCAGATCAACCTCAAACGGCGTGTGATGAAGTTGAAATGCGCGGGTTTGGCGAAGGAGGTTGTCGTGAAATCGAACTTGGTCGGGATCGCGGCGGCGGTAGCGATGTCAGTGACGGTGGCGATGGCACCGGCGGTCGCGTCGGCGGCATCACCGGCGGCCTCATCGGCCGCGGCGGCGGCACCGGCGGCGGCGAGCCACCATCACCACACCAAGGTGATCGCGTCGTGCACGAAGGCGGTGTACAAGCCGGCGAACTACGTCCTGGCCTGTGCGGACGCCAACATCCTGGTCCGGCACGTGAAGTACAAGTCGTGGACGCACACCAAGGCGCGCGGCACCGGCACCTACTCCTACAACACCTGCAAGCCCGACTGCGCCGACGGCCATTTCCGGCATTTCCACGCCCGCTTCGTGCTCGACCAGGTGAAGAAGGTGCACGGCAGGCAGTTGTTCACGGAGATCCGGCTCCACTACCGCGGCCATGAGGTGACGTACGCGCTGCCGACGAAGCCGATCTGATTGCGACTTGTCGGCGCGCCGGCAGCGGGTTTGGATGAGTCATGCTGCTGGATGGGTTCAACCATGTCGCCGTACTGACCGCTGATCGCGAACGCTTCATCGCCTTCTACCGGGACGTGTTCGACGCCGAGGTGATTGGCGAGCAGCGGCCGCCGGAAGGCGGCGCCGTGCTCACTTTCGTCAAGATCGGCGAGCACTCCGAGTTCAACCTGTTCGAGATCGACGGCAACACCGAGGCGTCGCGGCAGACGCCGATGTTCGGCCGCGGCCGGATCGACCATCTCGGGCTGCAAGCGGCGTCGTTGGAGGCGTTCGAGGAGATCCGGCGGCGGCTGATCGAGCGCGGTGCGGCGGACGAGTTCGTCACCGACTTCGGCCCGGTGCTGTCGATGTTCTTCACCGACCCGGACGGGCTGGAAGGCGAGGTGTGCGTCGCCAACCCCGACGCCGTACCCGGCCAGTTCAACCCGCCCGGCACGCCCGCCAAGCGCTACCTGCGCGCCGCTTAATGCTGGGCGGGTTCCGGCCGATGCGAAGGTGTGACCGATGCGCCGGCCGACGCCACGCCGCACCCGCGACTCGGAGCGATTTTGCGGCATCTGGCCGCGAGCCTGCTGCTGGCAGTGATCGTCCCGAGCCTGCTCTTCTGGACCTGCCTGCACATCGGTGACGTGTGGGCAGCGCTGGGCGCGGCGCTGACCTGGTGTTATGGCGCGATGGCCTGGCGGGTCGGCACCCGGCGCCGGGCGTCGGTATTGCTGTGGCTGTCGGCGGCCGGGCTCACCGCCAAGACCGTGTTCAGCCTCGCGACCGGCAACACGTTCATCTACTTCTTGCAGCCGGCGGCGACCGACCTGGCGATCGCGATCGTGTTCCTGGTCTCGCTCACCGGCGCGCGGCCGATGGTGTCGCGGCTTGCCGGCGACTTCTATCCGATGACCGACGACGTCGCGGCGCGGCCGCGGGTGCAGCGGTTGTTCTGGCACCTGACGTTGCTGTGGGCGATGCTCTGCCTGGCGCAGTCCGCCGTGACGGTGTGGCTGCTGGAGACCGCGTCGATGGGGACGTTCGTCGCCGCCCGCACCGGCCTCACGACCGGCGTCGCGATCGCCGGCGCGGCGGTGACGGTCGCGCTCGCTGCCCGGATCGCCCGCAGCGAAGGCCTGCTGGCCCCGAAGTACGCCGCCACCCCCGCCTAGCCCGCCACGCCGGGCCGACTCGGCGCCGACTCGCCAAACCCGCGCGAATCAACCGATCGCGCGCGGCGATGACGTTGAAACGCGCGGGTTTGGCGAAGTGGTGGTGGCGGGGCGTGGTCGGGGCTGGCGGGCGGTGGCTTAGAGCGATTCGTTGACCGCTTGCATGGTGGCGGCGGCGGTGGCGACGTCGCGGGAGTAGCTGCGGACGCCGCGCATCAGCCAGATCGCGCCGAGCCCGAGCGGCAGCAACATGAGCAAGAACGTCGTGCGCAGCGCGCCGCCGCCGTTGCCGCCGCCGAAGATGGTGTCCGACGTAAAGCCGAACAGCAGCGGCGCGGTCGCCTGTGCCAACGTGCGCAGCGCCGTACGGATGCCTTCGGCCCGGCCCCACAGCATCGCCGGCATGATGTCGAGCCGGGCGGCGTCGAGTGGCGGGTTCTGCGCGGACAGGCCGAACGCCGCGAGCACTAGCCACGGCAGCGCCTTGGTCGGGCTGTGCGTGATCAGCGCGGGGATGAACGCGGCGGTGGCGAGCGCGGCGGAGATCCAGGCGACCTGCATTCGGCCGGTCAGCACGTGCCGGGCGAGCAGCCAGTCGCCGATCCGGCCACCGAGGAGTACGCCGATGACGGCGCCGCCGCCGAGCACCAGGATGAGCAGGTTGGCGAGCGCGGTGTTGACGCCGTACTGCTGGTGGACCAGTTCGGAGCCGAAGGTCTGGACGCCGGCAAGATAGAAGTAGCCGAACGCGCCGGCCACGATCATGATCACGTTGGTGCGGATCGACAGCACGTAGCGAGTGGCGTCGATCAGCCCGAGCCGGCGCGGGTCGACCCGCAGGATCTTGCCGGTGCGCGGGTTGATGCCCTTGGCGCGAGAGACCCGCTGCGCGTCGGTCTCCTCGAGTTGCTCCTCGGCCTCGACGTCTTCGCCGGCAGGATGGACGTCGGCGCGGGTCGGGATGCTTTCGGCGCCGGGTGGGATCGCGCCGGCGCCGCCACGCACCGGCTCGGGCAGCTTGAGTACGACGACGGCGAGCAGGAACGCCGGCAGCGCGAGCACGATGAACGCCAGCCGCCACGACAGCGCGGCGATGTCACCGGTGACCGCGAACCCGAAGCCGCCGCCGAGCAGCTCGCCGGTGAGGACGTAGGAGTAGATCCGGCCGCGCTCGGCGCTGGCGAACCAGTCGCCGAGCATCGACGCGATCACCGGCCCCGCCGAGGCGGTGGCGATGCCGAGCGCGAGCCGGCTCAGCAGCAGGTGGCCGAACGAGCCGACGGTCGCGCTCCACACCATGCACGCGCCCCAGAGCGCGATCGACAAGCCGAGGACGGTACGCCGGCGCATCCGGTCGGCCATCACGCCGAACGGGATGCTCGCGACCGCGGCGACCAGCGAGTTCACCGCGACCAGCAAGCCGATGTCGCTATTAGAGATATGGAGCGCGTGGCGCAGCGTGTTGGCGCTCGCGCCCACGGTGGCACTGTCGGCGCTCGATAGTGCAAGCACCGCACCGAGCGTGACGATGACGCGGGTCCGGGCCGGGCCGCCGAACGCCTTCTCGATGCGGCGGCCGATGAGCCGAGCGGTACGCCGGGTGAGACCGGGAGGCGGCGCCGGCGGCGGAGGCAGCGGCGCGGTCTCGGTCACCGCATCAGTCTGCCGGGGCGGCGGGCTCGATGCCCAGGCGGCAACGTGCGATTGCTGGGCCAGTCCCTGGGCACGGGATTCGGTGGACCCGACGACTGGAGACATCATGGCGAACGCCGGCACCCCATCCGAAGACGCCCGGCTCGGCGACGAGCAGATCCACCGAGGCCTGGGCGGCGAGACGCACCAGCACGCCGGCGACGGTCGGCCGTCGCTGACGACGCAGCAGGGCACGGTCGTGGGCGACGACCAGAACAGCCTGCGGGTCGGCGAGCGCGGGCCGAGCGCGCTGGAGGACTTCCACTTCCGGGAGAAGATCTTCCACTTCGACCACGAGCGGATCCCGGAGCGAGTCGTGCACGCCCGCGGCTTCGGCGTGCACGGCTACTTCGAGAACTACGAGCCGCTGACCGACGTGACCATCGCC
>DASZPL010000105.1:0-18915 GCA_035550315.1 Mycobacteriales bacterium
AGCATGCATCCATTGATCACGCAGCAGCTTGCCCAGGGGCGCATCCGCGACCAGCTCGCGACCGCCGAGCGCTACCGCCGCTTCCACGCCGCCCGGCCGCGAGTCGGTGTCAGCGAGTGGGTGCGGACGCTGTTCGGCGCAGTACGCCGCAACGGCGTGCGTCTCTGGCGAGACACCGAGGAGGCGCAGCGTCACCTGATCGCCCGCAACCGGCCGTGGGAGTCCGACGGTCCGCTGCGCTGGCAGCGCCGGGCCGGCGGCTGGGAGCTGCACGGTCACGACGCCCCTGACGCACCGGCCCACGTCGTGGACCTGACCGATTCGGGCGACGAGACGGTCGCCCCGGAAGACGCCCGCGCCTAGCCGACCGCCTCGAGGAACGCCAGGGTGCGCTGCATCAGCAACGTCGCGGCGGCCTCGTCGTACGACGGCAGCGTGCGATCGGCGAAGTAGTGCTGGTCACCGGGATAGGTGAACAGCTCCGCTCGCGGCGCCGACGCGACGAGCGCGCGGGCGGCGTCGATGTCGCCCTCGTCGACGAAGATCGGGTCGCGGTCCATGCCGTGGATCTGCACCGGCACCTCGGCCGGCCAGTCGCCGCCGAACGCGCTCGTCGGCACGCACGAGTAGTAGAACAGCGCGCCGCGGGCGCCCGGCCGGTTCTGCGCGACCGACTGCGCCGCCACCACGCCGAGCGAGAACCCGGCGTAGACCAGGTCGGGGCGTAGCTCGTCGGCGATCTCCCGGCCGCGGCTCATCAACGTCTCGAAGCCGACCGATTCGGCGTGCGCGACGCCGTCGTCGCTGGTCGCGAACGTCGCGCCATCGAACAGGTCCGGCGTATGCACGGTGTGGCCCGCGGCGCGCAGCTCGTCGGCGAACCCGCGGATGCCCTCAGTGAGCCCGAGCGCATGGTGAAAGAGGAGAACCTCAGGCATGCCCGACCACGCTAGCGACGCCCGCGGCCCGCCGACCGACGGGTCGGCCGGGCCCTTCCTCCGGCGATCATGGCGTTAGTGACCGAATTCGGCGCCGATCATGGCGTTAGTGCGTCAGTAACGCCATGATCGCGGCAAAGTCGGGGGGCGAGCGGCTCGGCGGACCCTGGGCGGCGACCGGGCGGCGATTGGGCGGTTGAGGCGACTGTCGTGGCCGAAAACCGCTGGGGAATGTCAGTCGGTCTCGTCACAATTAGATACCTACAGACACGCAGTGGCCGGACAACGGCGTACCGACCGCTCTGCCGCGGGAGGTGCCATGTCACATCCGATCGACGGAGCCGCGTTCGACCGTGTCGCGCTGCTGACGGCGCTCGGCGGCTGGGCGCGCGGCGACGGCCCGGTCTACCTCCGGCTCGCCGCCGCGCTGCGCCGCGCCGTCCGCCTCGGCGACCTGCCGGCCGGCGTCAAGCTGCCGCCGGAGCGCAGCCTCGCCGCCGCGCTGAACGTCAGTCGTGGCACGGTGATGGCGGCGTACGGCGCGCTGCGCCTCGAAGGCATCCTGGAAAGCCGGCAGGGCAGTGGCTCGTGGGTGCGGCTGGAAGCCGCCCGGCCGCTGTCGACCATCAACGACCCCGCGCCGGGCGACCGGTCGCGCCGGTTGTCCGCGCGGCTGTTCGAGCCGCACGACGGGATCATCGACCTGGTCATCGGCGCGCTGCCCGACACCGCGATCATCCGCGACTATCTCGAGTCGGCCGACTGGAGCGAGCTGGAGAAGCTGGGCGACGGCCACGGCTACCAGCCGCTCGGCATGCCCGCGCTGCGCGAGCGGATCGCCGACTACTTCGCCCGCGACGGCGTGCCCACCTCGGTCGAGAACGTCGCGGTCACCGGCGGCGCGCAACAGGCGATCAGCACGATCACCGACCTGTTGCTGCGCCCGGGCGACACCGTGGTGGTGGAGTCGCCGACGTACCCCGGCGCGCTCGACGCGTTCCGCCGGGCCGGTGCGCGGATCGTGTCGATCCCGACCGACGGCGCGACCGTCGGCATCACTGCACTGCGCGAGGCGGTCGTCGCGACCGCCGCTCGGATGGTCTACCTGGTGCCGGCCTGCCACAACCCGTGCGGGCACGTGATGCCGGAGGCGCGGCGGCGGGCGATCGCGGCGTTCGCCGACGAGCACGAGGTGTGCATCGTCGAGGACAACATCCTCGCCGAGCTGACCTTCGACGGCCGGCGGATCCCGCCGATCGCGGCGTTCGCCCGCGGCGGCCGGGTGCTCTCGCTCGGCTCGGTCAGCAAGATCTCCTGGGGCGGGCTGCGGGTCGGCTGGGTGCGCGGCGACGCCGACGTGATCGACCGGCTCGGCCGGCTCAAGGCGGCGGCCGACTTCGGGGTGTCGGCGCTCTCGCAGTTCGTCGCCTGCCACGTGCTCGACGACCTCGACCAGGTCGCGGCGACGCAACGCCAGCGCATCGAGGCCCGGCTCGACGTCGTCCTCGACGAGCTGCCGCGCCAGCTGCCCGACTGGGCCTGGACCCGGCCGGCCGGCGGGCTGTCGCTGTGGATCCGGCTGCCCGTCGGCAACGCCGACGACTTCCTGCAGGTCGCGTTGCGGCACGGCGTCGACGTGTTGCCCGGCAGCGCCCACGGCGTCGACGACGCGAACGACTCCTACCTCCGGCTGTCCTACACCCAGCCCGAGCCGGTGCTCCGCGAAGGCGTGCGCCGGCTGGCAGCCGCATGGGCGGAGTACGTCGACTCCCTCACCCGCCGGGCGGGCTAGCCGGCTGCGCGGCGGGCCGGGGCGCGCGGGACCGATCAGCTCGGGCCTGCGTGCGCTCCAGTGACGCGACCGCGGTGGCGAGGTCGCGCGGGTAGTAGCGGCGCCAGCGCAGCAGGATGTAGGCGCCGGCGAGCAGCGGCACCAGCATGATGAGGAAGGTCACTTGCAGCCCGGCGTGACCGCCGCCGAGCGCGTGGTCGGCGAGCACTCCGAACAGCAGCGGTGCCACCGCTTGCGCCGGCTGGCGAATGATCGTGCGCGCCGCTTCCGCCCGCCCCCACAAGGTCGGGTGCATGATGTCGAGCCGTGCCGCGTCGAGCGGCGGGTTCGCCGCCGCCAGCGAGAACGCCGCCCCGGCTAGCACCAGTGCAGCCCAGCCCAGGTTGTGGGTCAGCAGCCCCGGCACAAAGCACACCGCGGCGGCGCCGAGCGCGATCGCGCCGACCAGCATCCGCCCGCTGATCCGGCCGCGGCGTACCAGTCGGTCGCTGATCCAGCCGCCGGTGATGACGCCACCGATGGCGGCCGCGCCGAGCAGCAAGGTCAACGCGCTCACGACGCCCTGGCCGACGGCGTACTGCCCCTTCACGAACTCGACGCCGAAGGCCCGCACGCCGGCAAAGAAGAAGTAGCCGCAGGCCCCGGCGATGATCAACGTGAGGTTGCTGCGGATGCTCAGCACGTAGCGCAACGCCGCCGGCAGCGACCACTCGCGCGGGTCGATCGCATGCACCCGGTCGTGATCCGGCTCGATGTCGTTATCGCGCACGTGCTGCTGCGCGGCCGTGAGCCGCGGACTGTCGCCCGCCTGGCCGTCCAGCGGGACGTCGTCGAGCGACTCCTCGCCGACCCGCAGCGGCCGCTGCGTCCCGCGCGCCGGTTCCGGCATCCGCCACATCAGCCAACCGACCAGCAGCGCGGGCGGTGCCAGCACCAGGAAGGACGCCCGCCACGACAACGCCGCCAGCCCGCCGGCGATGGTCAGCCCGAAGCCGGAACCGAACAGTTCGCCACTGAGGACGTAGCCGTAGATCTGGCCGCGTTCGCCCGGCCGGAACCAGTCGCCGATCAGGCTGGCGACGCCGGGCCCGGCGATCGCGGTCACCGCGCCAAGCGCCGCGCGCGAGACCAAGAGATAGGAGAACGACGTCGCCGTGGCGGTCACGACCATCGCGATCGCCCAGGTCACCGCCACCACCGCGATCAGCCGGGTCCGCCGCACCCGGTCGACCAGTACGCCGAACGGCAGCGTGCAGACCGCGCCGACCAGCCCGGTCACCGCGACCAGCAACCCGACGTCGCTGTTGCTCAGCGAGAACGCGCCGCGCAGCTGGGTTGCCGACGCGCCGACCGTCGCCTGGTCGGCGGAGTCCAGCGCCAGCAGCAGCGCGAGGGTGAGGACGACGGTGCGCCGCGCTGGGCCGCCCACCACATCGTCGAGCCGCCGCACCGCCCGGTTCGCCACCGACCGCGCGAATACCCGACTGCGGTCGGCGACCTCGATCACAGCTCCTGGCGGACGCCGGACTCGTGCTCGATGTCGTCGAACTGGCTGCCGAACGACGCGGTGAGGGCCTGCAGGCCGCGGCCGCGCCGGCCGGTCGGCAGCACCGTCTTGTGGTGCGTGCTCTCGAGCTCGAACGCGAGCGCGGCGTAGACCGCCAGCGCCGCGAGCAGCAGGCCGCACGCGCCGGCGGCCAGCCGCCAGCCGGTGCTGGCGCTCATCTCGTAGGCGCCGGCCAGGTAGAACCGCAACGCCGCCGTACCCATCACGAGCGCCGCCAGCCGCTTGTCGTTCGCCGCCGCCGTGACCGGCACCAGCAGCGCGGTCGCCGCGCCGATCAGCAGCAGCCCGAGCGCGGGGCTGGTCGCGCCGGGCGTGCCGGTGAAGTACGTCAGCCCCAGCCCGAGCCACAGCCCGGCGAGCACGCCCATCCCGGTCGCCGCGACCAGGTCGCGGGTCAGGAAGCCGAAGCCGGAGCTGGCGGCTTGCAGCGGGACGGCGAAGGCGAGCACGGCGAGGCCGACGGTGTCGGCGTTGGCGACCCGGTCGATCCATGCCAGCTCGTAGCCGGCGACGACGAACGACGTCACCGCCAGCGCGAGGAAACCGAGCGACAGCGGCGTCGCGATCGGCCGCACCACGATCCTGGTGTGACCCAGCAGGAAGTCGCGGTCCGGCGAACCATCGTGAAACGATGAGGCCACGATCACGTTCTCACCCGTTCCGGGGCGGTCCACACCGGGTAAGGCAAACCGCAGTCAACATTCGCCGTCGCTTGCCGACCTGGAGGTGCCATGACCACGGTGGAAGAGAGCGTCGAGGTAGCGGTCCCGATCTCGAAGGCCTACAACCAGTGGACCCAGTTCGAGAAGTTCCCGCAGTTCATGGAAGGCGTCGACGAGGTCCGGCAAGTCGACGACACCCACCTGCACTGGAAGGCCGAGATCGGCGGCGTCAGCCGGGAGTGGGACGCGAAGATCACCGAGCAGTCGCCGGAGGAGCGCGTGGCTTGGACGGCCACCGACGGCGCGACCAACAGCGGCGTCGTGACGTTCCACCGGCTCGACGACGACGCCACCAAGGTGATGCTGCAGCTGGAGTTCGAGCCGGAAGGCATGACCGAGAAGGCCGCCGACATGCTCGGCGTCGTGAAGCGGCGCGCGAACGGCGACCTGAAGCGCTTCAAGGACTTCATCGAGGGCCGCAGCAAGGAGACCGGCGCCTGGCGCGGCGAAGTCCCCCGCAGCAACTAACCCCCGCAGATCTTCGGGCAAGCGACCGCCGGTACGGCGTGTCGCGCGCGATTTCGTGCAGTTACGCGAAGATCAGCGGGGGGCGCTGATGTCTTCGAGCTCGCGGCCGCCGGTCTCCGGGAAGTAGCGGCCGATCAGTACGGCGGCGAGCAGCGGGCCGGCGGACAAGATCATCGAGGACCGGGCGAGGCTGCCCGCCCCGCCGATCAGGCCGCCGGCCAGCAGGAAGCTGATCGACTGGCCGAGGTACTTCGCGCCGTTGCCGAACGAGCTGCCGAGCGCGCGCAGCGACGTCGGGAACAGTTCGGCGCCGAACCCGCTGCCGGTCGGCCACGAGCCGAAGACGCCGGCGTAGATCAGGGCGAGTGACAGCAGCAGCGGGAGTTCGCCGTGCGCGGCGTAAAAGAAGCAGGCGACGCCGATCACGGCGAGCACCAGGGAGCTGCAGACCACGGGCTTGCGCCCGATCCGGTCGCTCAGCGAGCCCGCGAGCAGCAGCACCGGGATCGCGACCGCGCCGGCGGCGACCAGCGTAAGGCTTGCCTTGGACGCCGACAGATGTCGTTGCGTCTGCATGAAGTCGACGACATAGACGGTGGCCTGCGCGGTGAGGTTGCCGAGCAGCGCGACCGTGCACAGCACGATCAAGTTGCGTCGATGTGGCCGTTGCACGATGTCGCGCCACGACGCCTCGATGTGGTGCGCGGCGGCGTCGCGGTAGCGCTTCGTCTCGGGCAGCCGGCGGCGCAGCATGCCGACGACGAAGATGACCGGGAGCGCGGCGACGTACAGCCAGCGCCACGACCCATGCAGCGGGTGCACCAGCGAGCCCCACAGGATCGCCGACCAGCCGGTGCCGAGCGCGCTGAGCATCGCCAGCCAGCCGAAGCCCAAGCCGCGGGCTCCCGCCGGTAGCTCCTCGGCAATTACGGTCCACGCCAGCCCGATCTGCAGCACCAGGAAGAACCGCGCTAACACCTGGAGTCCGACGAAAGCGCCGAGGTCGGGCGCGACCGCAGTCGCGGCGGTGAACACCGTGTAGCCGGTGATCGCCCACAGCAGCAGCCCGCGCCGGCCCTCGCGGTCGGCCCGGCGCGCGGCCAGTACGGCGGGGAGTGCGCCGAGGTAGACGACCGCCAGCCACACCGCCGCGCTGGACTGCGACAGGCCGAAGCTGTGCCGCAGCGGTTTGAGCGCGACGGTGGGGATGTTGAAGTCGTAGCCCTCGAAGAAGCTGGCTGCGCCGAGCAGCCAGAGCAGCCGCCAGTGGTCGCTGGTCAGCAGCTCGCGTGGTCGGGTGAACGACCGTGGGCTGGCGGCGTCCGCGGCGAGTGGATCGTCGCGCTCGCCGGTGAGCCCCGTCACCCAGGCTTCCTAGCACGGTCTCGGCGCCGCCGCTGCCGGCTGCGGGGCGCCGTCGTCGCCGGTCGGTCGCCGGAGACGAGGTTTTCTGGACGGCTCGGCGGACATCTTTGGCTCGATGGTCGATCGGATCGCCGACATCTGGGGCGAGCGCACGCCGCACGCGGCCGACACGTCCTGGCCGGTGCGCGTCGACCAGTACCTGACCGTGCCGGAGCGCGAGGTCGACGAGTGGGTCGCCTCGTGCTGCGTGTTGTGCTCGAACGGCTGCGGCAAGGACATCGCGGTCAAGGACGGCCGCATGGTCGGCGCCCGCGGCCGCGCCAAGGACCGGGTCAGCCGAGGCCGGCTCGGACCTAAGGGCCTGTTCGGCTGGCAGGCCAACAACGCCGCCGACCGGCTGACGCGTCCGCTGGTCCGCGAGGGCGGCAACCTGGTCGAGTCGGACTGGGAGACCGCGATGTCGCGGATCGTCCAGCGGTCCAAGCAAGTGCTCGACGAGTCCGGGCCGCTGGCGATGGGCTTCTACACGACCGGGCAGCTGTTCGCCGAGGAGTACTTCGCGCTGATGAAGCTGGCCCGGATCGGGCTTGGTACGCCGCACCTCGACGGCAACACCCGGCTGTGCACCGCGACCGCCGAATGGGCGCTGATCGAGTCGTTCGGCAGCGACGGCGACCCGGGCTCCTACGAGGACATCGACCTGTGCGACACGCTCTTCCTGGTCGGCCACAACGTCGCCGAGACCCAGACCGTGCTGTGGGCGCGGATGCTCGACCGGCTGCGCGGCCCGGATCGGCCGCGCCTCGTCGTCGTCGACCCGCGGCCGACGATGCCGGCGCGGGAAGCCGACGTGCACCTGGCCATCCGCAACGGCACCAACGTGATGCTGCTCAACGCGCTGATGCACGAGATGATCCGCAACGACTGGGTCGACCACGACTGGGTCTCCGAGCACACCATCGGCTACGAGGGTCTCGCCGACATCGTCAAGGAGTACCCGCCCGAGCGGGCGGCCGAGGTCTGCGGCGTCGAGGCGCGCGACATCAGCGCCGCCGCCGAGATCCTCGGCACCGGCGAGCGGCTGGTGTCGACCGCGCTGCAGGGGGTCTACCAGTCCAACCAGGCCACGGCCGCCGCCGTACAGATCAACAACATCAACCTGCTGCGCGGGATGATCGGCCAGCCCGGCTGCACCGTGTTCCAGATGAACGGGCAGCCGACCGCCGAGAACACCCGCGAGACCGGCGCGAACGGGTCGCTGCCCGGCTACCGAAACTGGCAGAACGACGACCACGTCCAGGACCTGGCCAAGTTGTTCAACGTCGACATCCTGCGGGTCCCGCACTGGGCGGACCCGACGCACGCGATGCAGATCTTCCGGTACGCCGAAGAAGGCTCGATCAAGTTCCTCTGGATCCAATGCACCAACCCGGCGGTCACGCTGCCGGAGCTGCGCCGGATCCGGTCGATCCTCGATCAGGACCGGCTGTTCGTCGTGGCGCAGGACGCCTGGCTGACCGAAACCGCCGCACTCGCCGACGTGGTGCTGCCGGCGGCGATCTGGGGCGAGAAGACCGGCTGCATGACCAACGCCGACCGCACCGTGCACCTCGCGCAGCGCGCCGTCGACCCGCCCGGCGAGGCGCGCGCCGACTTCGACATCTTCGTCGACTACGCCCGGCGGATGGAGCTCGAGGACGACCACGGCCACCCGCTGCTGCCGTGGGACGACTCGGAGGACGCGTGGCGGGAGTTCGCCCAGGTGACCGCCGGCCGGCTGTGCGACCAGACCGGCATCACCTACGCGAAGCTGCGCAACAGCGCCGGCATCCAGTGGCCCTGCAACGCCGAACACCCGAACGGCACACCGCGGCTGTACGCCGACGGCAGGTTCGCCACCGACCCCGACTTCTGCGAGAGCTACGGCCACGACCTCACCAGCGGCGCGAGCAACGAGTCGGACGAATACCGCGCGCACGACCCTGCCGGCCGCGCGCTGCTGAAGGGCGCGCACTACGTCGCGCCGGACGAGGGCCCGACCACCGAGTTCCCGTTCCTGCTGAACACCGGCCGGACGGCGTACCACTTCCACACCCGGACCAAGACCAAGCACGCGCCGCAGCTCGACGCCGCCGCACCCGACGTCTGGGTGGAGCTGAACGCCGACGACGCGACGAAGCTCGGGATCCAGGAAGGCGACGTGGTGAAGGTCTCGTCGCCGCGCGCAGCGATACAGGCGCCGGCCCGTATCACCGGCATCCGGCCGGGCGTGGTGTTCCTGCCGTTCCACTACGGCTACTGGGACATCGACCGCAAGCAGCCGGACGGCTTCGGCCGAGCGGCCAACGAGTTGACGATCACGAAGTGGGACCCGGTCTCGAAGCAGCCGATCTATAAGACCGGCGCGGTGAAGGTCGAGAAGGTCACAGCGGGCAACCGGCCCGCGCCCGCGCCGACGACCACCGCCAGCCGCCCAACGTCCGACGCCGTGCCGGCGACGGTCGGCACTGATGCCGACGCGACCTCCAGGCGGCGGGCACCCAGCCGGAGCACCCGATGAACAAGATCGGACTGGCGCTGGCGCAGACCCGGTCGGCCGAGGCGACGCTGGCGGACGCCTGGCTGCGGGTGGGGGAGCGGCAGTCGGTCGACCAGGAGTGGCTCTACAACGGCCGGCACTTCCGCGGTCAGTGCCTCAGCCACATCGACGATCTCACCCGGTTCGCGCCAAAGTACGACGCCTCGGTCGACTCGAAGGAGGACAACGAGTTCTTCCAGCGGTTGAAGGGCAAGGCGCGCCACACCGTCTCAATGCTGATCGGCCGCCGGCCGGAGTCCGGCCTAGTGCTCATGCGGGACCAGCGGATGCTGTTCACCCTCGGCTATGCCACCAGCTTCCACTGGATCGTGCTCGGCCAGGTCGCGCAGGCCAGCCGCGACCACGATCTGCTGACCATGGTCGACCACAACCACAAGGAGATCCTGACCCAGATCAAGTGGCTGAAGACCGAGATCAAGTCGGTCGCGCCGCAGGTGCTCTGCTCCTGATCGCCCGACGGCCCACGCCCGCCAGCCCGCGGACCCCGGCGGCGATCACGTTCGCCCAGTCGAAGTACTCCCGCCACAGCGCGATCCGGCCGTCGCGTACTTCGAACATTCCGCACGCCCACACCTGCACTCGGAGCGCGCGCCAGGAGATGGTGTCGGCGCGCTCGGTCAGCACGTTGTCGCCATCGGACGCGACGCGACGTACGTCGATCTCCACCCGGACGCCGCGATCGAGCAGCCGGCGCATCGCGCGCTCGAAGGCCGGCTTGCCGCGCAGCGTCGGCAGCGAGACGTTGTCGAAGGTCAGGTCGTCGGCGACCAGCGGCAGTGCCCCGTCCAGGTCGCTGCGCGCCAGCGCGCCGAGAAAGTCGAGCACGACACCCTGCGGGTCACTCACGTTCCCGGTTTCCCCATCGCGCCGCGAGGTATCACTCCGACAGTGACTCGTTATCACCCGCACCCGCATGCCGAGAACGTCGACCTACCGGCGCTCGAGGCGACGCTGCGCAAGCAGGTCCGGGGCGAGGTGCGGTTCGACGCCGGCGCCCGGGCCGTCTGGTCGACCGACTCCTCCAACTACCGGATGCCGCCGCTCGGCGTCGTGCAGCCGCTCGACGTCGACGACGTGGTGGCCGCGGTCAATGCCTGCCACGAGCACGGCGCGCCGATCACCAACCGCGGCGGCGGCACCAGCCTGTCCGGCGAGACCACCAACGTCGCGGTCATCCTCGACACCTCCAAGTACCTCACCTCGATCGACGAGATCGACCCGAAGCAGCGGTTCGCCTGGAGCGAGCCGGGCGTCATCAACGACACCCTCCGTGAGGCCGCCGGCGACTACCAGCTGACGTTCGGCCCCGACCCGTCGACGCACGACCGCTGCACGATCGGCGGCAACCTCGGCAACAACTCGTGCGGCGTCCACTCGGTGATGGCCGGGCGCACCGCCGACAACACGCTCGCCCTCGACGTGGTGCTCTACGACGGCACCCGGATGACGCTGGAGTCGTCGTACGACGAAGGCGAGATCCAGCGGATCATCCGCGCCGGCGGCCGGCAGGGCGAGATCTTCGCGAAGCTGGCCGACATCCGCGACCGGTACGCCGACCAGATCCAGGCCCGGTTCCCCCAGATCCCGCGCCGGGTGTCCGGCTACAACCTCGACGACCTGCTGCCGGAGAACGGGTTCAACGTCGCCTCGTCCGTGGTCGGCACCGAAGGCACCTGCGTCACCGTGCTGCGGGCGAAGCTGCGGCTGGTGCCGTGGCCGAAGCACCGCAGCCTGCTCGTGCTCGGCTACCACGACATCGCCGAGGCCGCCGACCATGGGCCGGAGCTGCTCGAGTTCGGCCCGATCGGCCTGGAGGCGGTCGACGACCAGCTGCTCCGCAACATGCAGACGATGCACCGGCAGCTGCAGAACATCCACATGCTGCCCGCCGGCGAGAACTACCTGCTGGTCGAGTTCGGCGGCGCCACCAAGGAGGAGGCGGACGCGAAGTGCCGTGCCTTGATGGCTCGGCTCGAGGCCGACGCCGACACCCCACACATGAAGCTGTTCGACGACGTCGAACAGGAGGAGAAGCTCTGGAAGGTTCGCGAAGGCGGCCTCGGCTCCACCGCGCAGGTGCCGAACCATCCCGACGCCTGGCCCGGCTGGGAGGACTCCGCGGTCCCGCCCGACCGGTTGGGCGACTACATCCGCGACCTCAAGAAGCTTTACGCCGAGCACGGCTACCAGGCCGCGATGTACGGCCACTTCGGCGACGGCTGCGTGCACACCCGGATCCCGTTCGACCTGCGCACCGCCGAAGGCGTCCGCGACTACCGCCGGTTCATGGAGGAGGCCGCCGACCTGGTCGTCTCCTACGGCGGGTCGCTGTCCGGTGAGCACGGCGACGGCCAGCAGCGCGCCGAGCTGCTGACCAAGATGTACGGCGAGGACCTGCTCCGTGCGATGCGCGAGTTCAAGGCCGCCTGGGACCCCGACAACCGGATGAACCCGGGCAAGGTCGCGGACGCGATCCGAGTGTTCAAGCTCGACGAGAACCTGCGGCTCGGCGCCGACTACCAGCCGGTCGTGCCGCCGAAGACCTACTTCGCGTTCCCGAACGACGGCGGCTCGTTCGAGCACGCCACGTTGCGCTGCGTCGGCGTCGGCAAGTGCCGTGTGCTGGGCGGGCAGACGATGTGCCCGTCGTACCAGACGCTGCGCGAGGAGGAGCACTCCACCCGCGGCCGCGCGCGGATCCTGTTCGAGATGTTGCAGGGCGACGTCATCACCGACGGCTGGAAGTCTGACGAGGTCTTCAACGCGCTCGACCTTTGCCTGTCCTGCAAGGGCTGCAAGAGCGACTGCCCGATCAACGTCGACATGGCCACCTACAAGTCGGAGTTCCTGGCGCACTACTACGAAGGCCGGCGGCGGCCGCGGCACGCCTACGCGATGGGCTTGATCATGTACGCCGCGCGGCTCGGCGCCCGGATGCCGCGGCTGGCCAACTTCGGGCTGCACGCGCCCGTCCTGAACCGGCTGGTCAAGCACGCCGGCGGGGTGCACCCGAAACGCAAGGCGCCGCGCTTCGCGCACCAGACGTTCCGCGACTGGTTCGCCGACCGGCCGCGGGTCAACCCCGGCGGCAGGCGGGTGCTGATCTTCCCGGACACCTTCACCAACCACTTCCACGTCGACGTCGCGACGGCGGTGTGCGAGGTGATCGAAGCGGCCGGCTTCGAGGTCGTCATCCCGCCGAAGGTGCTCTGCTGCGGCCGGCCGCTATTCGACTACGGGATGCTCGACCGCGCGCAGAAGCTGTTCCGGCAGACGCTGGAGACGTTGGCCGACGACATCACCGCCGGCACGCCGATGGTCGTCCCGGAGCCGTCCTGCTGCGCGTCGTTCCGCGACGAGCTGGCCGAGATGTTCCCGCACGAGATCCAGGCGCAGCGGCTGAAGCAGCAGACCTACACGCTCGCCGAGTTCCTGCAGAAGTTCGCCCCCGACTTCGAGTTGCCGCAGCTCGACGGCCAGCAGGTGCTGGTGCAGCGGCATTGCCACCACCAGTCGGTGATGGGCTTCGACGCCGAGCAGCAGCTGCTCCAAGCGTTGGGCGTCGACGCCGACATCCCGGACAGCGGCTGCTGCGGCCTCGCCGGGTCGTGGGGCTTCGAGAAGGAGAAGTTCCAGATCTCGATGGACTGCGGTGAGCGGGTCATCTTCCCAGCGGTCCGGGATGCCGCGCGCGACACGACGATCCTCGCCGACGGCTTCTCCTGCCGCTCGCAGATCGAGCAGGGCACCGGCCGATCGGCGCTGCACCTCGGGCAGCTGATCCGCGACGGGCTGCGCGCCGGCTGCCCGACCAAGCGGCTGGACGCGGCGAAGTCATGACCGCCGGAGCCCCGGTGCCGATCCGCGAGCTGCGGGCGGCCGCCTACGAGATCCCCACCGACGCCCCGGAGAGCGACGGCACTCTCGAATGGGACTCGACGGTGCTCGTCATCGCCGAGGCGAGCGCCGGCGACCAGACCGGGCTCGGCTACACCTACGCCCACCAGTCCGCCGTGCCGCTGATCACCGGCAAGCTGGCCGGCATCGTCGAAGGCCGGGACGCGCTCGACGTGCGCGGCAGCTGGCGCGAGATGGTGCACCAGGTCCGCAACCTCGGCGCGACCGGGCTGGTCAGCATGGCGATCAGCGCGGTCGACATCGCGCTGTGGGACCTCAAGGCGCGGCTGCTCGACCTGCCACTCGTCGTCGCGCTCGACGCGGTGCACGATGTGGTGCCGGTCTACGGCAGCGGCGGCTTCACGTCGTACGACGACCACCAGCTCACCGAGCAGCTCGCCGGCTGGGTCGCGGCCGGCATCCCGCGGGTGAAGATCAAGAACGGGCGTGAACCCGACCGCGACCACCACCGGCTGGAGGTGGCGCGCAAGGCGATTGGCGACGACACCCAGCTCTACGTCGACGCCAACGGGGCGTTTCATGAGCGGCAGGCGGTCGACTGGGCGCGGACCTACCGCTACGACTTCGACGTCAGGTGGTTCGAGGAGCCGGTGTCCTCCGACAACCTGCGCGGCCTGCGGCTGGTGCGCGAGCAGGCGCCCGGCGGCATCGACATCGCGGCCGGCGAGTACGCCTGGAACCCGTGGTACTGCCAGGAGATGCTGGCCGCCGGCGCCGTCGACTGCCTGCAGGTCGACGCGACCCGCTGCCTCGGGCTCACCGGCTTCCTGGCGGCCGCCGGGCTGTGCGACGCCCACCAGATCGACCTGTCGGTCCACTGCGCGCCGCAGATCTCGGCGCACGCCGGCGTCACCGCGCGGCGGCTGCGTCACCTCGAGTACTTCCACGACCACGTCCGGATCGAGTCGATGCTCTTCGACGGTGTCCTCGCGCCCGAGCCCGGCGGCGTGCTGCGCCCCGACCGTTCGCGCCCCGGCCACGGCCTGGCGCTGAAGCCGGCGGCCGCCGACCGGTTCCGCGTGGCGTGATCGGGCAGAACTATCGGCATCCGACGAAAGGAACAGTCCCGATGCAGGTCGCCGAATGGATCCTCACCCGCCTCACCGAATGGGGCATTCACCGCATCTACGGCTACCCAGGCGACGGCATCAACGCCTTCCTCGGGGCCTTCGACCGGGTCGAGAACCATGACCCGTTCTTCACCCAGACCCGGCACGAGGAGATGGCGGCGTTCATGGCCTGCGCGCACGCCAAGTTCACCGGCGAGGTCGGCTGCTGCATGGCGACCAGCGGCCCCGGCGCGATCCACCTGCTGAACGGGCTGTACGACGCCAAGCTCGACCACCAGCCGGTGCTCGCCATCGTCGGCCAGCAGAAGCGGCAGTCGGTCGGCGCCCACTACCAGCAGGAAGTCGACCTGACCACGCTGTTCAAGGACGCCGCCGGGTTCGTCTCGACGGTGATGGACCAGCACTCCGCCCGGCACATCATCGACCGCGCGATCAAGTCGGCGTACGAAGAGCGGCGGCCGGCCGTCGTCATCGTGCCCGAGGACGTCGGTGAGATGGAGTACGCCGACCCGCCGCGCGAGCACGGCTCGGTCTTCACCAGCGTCGGCTGGAACCGGTCGCACGTCGTGCCGGACGAGAAGCTGCTGCGCCAGGCCGCCGAGATCCTGAACGCCGGCGAGAAGGTCGCCATCCTGATCGGCGCCGGCGCGCGCGACGCCAGCCGCGAGGTGATCGAAGCGGCCGACGTCCTCGGCTGCGGCATCGCCAAGGCGCTGCTCGGCAAGGACGTCGTGCCGGACACGCTGCCGTTCGTCACCGGCGGCATCGGCCTGCTCGGCACCGAGGCGAGCCACAAGATGGTGATGAACTGCGACACCCTGTTCATGATCGGCACGTCGTTCCCGTACGCCGAGTGGCTGCCGCCGGAGGGTCAGGCGAAGTGCGTCGAGATCGACATCGATGGCTCGCTGATCGGCGTCCGCTACCCCAACGACGTCTCGTTGGTGGGTGACGCCCGCGACACCTTGCAGGCGCTGCTGCCGATGCTGGAGCGCAAGTCCGACCGCTCGTGGCTGGAGTCGATCCTCTCCGAACGCGAGACCTGGGACCGCATCCTGGAGAAGCGGGCGCACCAGAAGGGCGACCCGATCAACCCGGAGCTGGTGTTCTGGGAGCTCAACCAGCGGTTGCCCGACCACGTCATCATGACGTCGGACTCCGGCTCGGCGACCAACTGGTACGCCCGGCACTGCATGATCCGCGAAGGCATGCGCGGCTCGCTGTCCGGCACGCTCGCGACGATGGTGCCGGGCATCCCGTATGCGATCAGCGCGAAGTTCGCGCACCCCGACCGGCCGGTGATCGGCTTCACCGGCGACGGCGCGTTCCAGATGCTCGGCATGAACGAGCTGATCACCGCGAAGCGCTACCTGCCGCAGCTGACCGCCGCCAACCCGACGCTCGTGTTCGTCGTACTGGCCAACGACGACCTCAACCAGGTGTCGATGGAGCAGCGGGTGCTCGGTGGTGACCCGAAGAACCCGGAGACCCAGACGCTGCCCTATTTGCCGGCCGCGGAGTACGCGAAGCTGCTCGGCTTTGAAGGCATCAAGGTCGACAACCCGAAGGCGGTCGGCGCCGCCTGGGAGCGGGCGCTGTCACACCCGGGGCCGGTGCTGCTCGAGTTCGTCGTCGACCCGCAGATCGCGGCGCTGCCGCCGCACGTCAAGCCGACGATGGCCAAGAAGGTCGCCAAGGGTCTGCTGCACGGCGACGAGGACGCCGCCGGGATCGCGACCAAGGGGTTCCGAGGCAAGCTCACCGAGTTCACCGAGCACGTCAAGGAAGCGCTGCCCGGCGACTAGCCGGGACGGTCCCGGTCGGTTACTCGGTGGCTGGCGCGGCGAGCTGCAGCCACCGCACCGCGGCCGCGGCCGGTGCCAGCGGCAGCCAGAGGTTGCCCAGCCGGTAGAGGAACACCGCGAGTACGGCGGCACCGAGCGCGACGTCCATCCAGTGCATCGCGAACGGCATCAGCGCCTCCGCGGCGCCGGCCCCGGCGAGGGGGAGGCTGCGCCGGGTCAGCGCGTAGCCGCTGGCGTAGGCCACGACCAGCGCGGGCACCGAGAGCGTCGCACCGTGGCCCACCATCGCCAGGCAGACGCCGAGCGATGCGATGTCCGCCGACCAGTAGACCGCCATGCCGCCGATCGCGAGCACGCCGTGCCGCGAGCGGGCCAGCCGCACCGTGGCGGCGACGGCATCGAGCGCCTGGTGGATCGGGCGGACTAACCGGTTGTCCGGCAGCTTTCCCCGGACCAGGAAGAGCGCGCCAGTGACGAGCGCACCCGCCGGCAGCCCGATCAGCCAGGAGGTCAGCACCCCGGACTGCGCGGGGTAGTGCCGGAGCAGCAGCACGATGGCGGCGACGAAGGCCCCCGGGCCGAGCACGCCGTACTCCAACATGCCGATCGTCATCACGCTGTGCCGCGCCGACGACTCCGAGTGGCCGTGGTCGCGCCACAGGCCGCGGTCGAGGGTGAAGCCGGCGCGCGGGATCAGCATGCCGAAGCCCGCGACCACCAGGAACCCGACCCGGGTGAGCGGATGCTTGGTGCCGTTGTCCGGCTGCGCGACCTCGCGGTAGGCGAAGGTGTAGCCGAGGTGGCTGACGCCGATGAAGAACATGGCGAGCGGCAGCCACTGCCACTGCACGTTGCCCAGCAGCGAGAAGATCGCCCGCAGCCCGGCGATCCAGCCGACGCCGAACAACGCGCCGATCGCGAGCACGCCACCAACCGCCAGCGCCGCGAGCATGCCGCGCGCGGTGATGTGCCGGTAGTGGCCCGAGATCCAGCGAGGGACCGAGGTCACCGCCGCCCTCCCGCTCACATGGCTGACGATAACGTCACTTCTCCTGCGCCGCTCGGTGCAGATCGACGGCCGCGTTGACCAGGGCGAGGTGTGTCAGTCCCTGGGGGAAATTTCCGAGCATTTCGCCGCTGCCGGGGTCGAGCTCCTCGGCGTAGAGGCCGACGTCGTTGGCCAGCTCGACCGCGTCCGACATCAGCGCGCGCGCGTCGTCCAGCTGCCCGGTCACGACGAGCGCCGACACCAGCCAGAACGTGCAGGCGAGGAACGCACCCTCCGCGGTCTCCATGCCGGTGTAGCGGTAGAGCAGCGGGCCGTGGGCGAGCTCGCGGCGGACGGCGTCGATCGTCAGCCGCAGCCGCTTGCCGGTGTCGAAACCGTTGCGAGCGGCGAGCAGCGTGGCGGCGTCCAGCTCGTCGGTGCCGGCATAGAAGGAATAGGCCTGCTTCGCCTCCGACCAGCAGTGTTCGGTGACCCACCGTTTGATGGCGTCGCGTTCGGCCTTCCACCGGTCGACATGGCCGGTCGTGATCTCGCCGCGTTCGTGCAGCCTGGCGGCACAGTCCAACGCCGACCAGCAGCCCATCTTCGAGATCGTGTAGTGGCGGGATTCGTCAAGCTCCCAGATCCCGGCGTCCGGATGCGTCCACTCGTCGCAACAGCGGTCCGCCAGGTCGCAGAGCAGCCGGCTCGCCGCCGGGTTAAGGGCGTGGCCGTCGTCGACGTACCGCCAGATGGTCGCGAAGAGGTCGCCGTAAACGCCGAGCTGGGTCTGTCCGGCAGCACCGTTTCCCGACCTGACCGGCTGGCTGCCGCGGTAGCCGGGGAGGTCGACGGCCTCCTCGGCCCCCGGCACCTGCCCGTTGAGCCGGTAAAAGACGTGCAAGTCAGGCTCGGTCTGCTGTAGCGACTCAAGCAGCCAGACCACCGCGGCGTGGGTTTCTTCGAGCATGCCGAGCGAAATGAACGCGTCGAGGCTGAACGACGCGTCGCGGACCCACATGAAGCGGTAGTCCCAGTTGCGGTCGCCGCCGATCCGCTCCGGCAACGACGTCGTGGGCGCGGCGGCGATCGCGCCGGTGGGCGTGAACGCCAGCAGCTTCAAGGCGAGCGCGGAACGGATGACGGCGTCGCGCCACTCGCCGTCGTACCGCAGGTTGCGGCTCCACTCCCGCCAGCGGGTGACCGTCAGGTCGACGTGCTCGGCCAGCTCGGCGGGCCGGGCCAGCATCACCGGGCTGGCGTCGCTCGCGGTCAGCGCCAGCAGCCCGGCGTCGCCGGCCTTGACCGTGACGGTGCCGCTCACCCGATGCGGCTCGACGTCCGGTGTGCCGAGATCGAAGCAGCGGACCGCGAGGTGCTGGTCGCCGATGTGCACCAGCGCGCTGTCGTCGCGGGCCTCCACCCAAGGCTGCACGGTGCGCAGCCGGTCGCCGGGTGTCACCGCCCACCGGATTTCGACTTCGCCGTCGACGCCGTCGACCTTGCGGACCAGTTCTTCCCACGGCAGCAACCCGTTCAGGCCGATCGACAACGCGTCCGTGACCCGCACCGTTCCGGTGTCGGTGTGGAACGTGGTCTCGAGGACGTTCGTGTCCTCGACGTAGCGGCGGCTGGTCGTGAACTCGCCCGCCGGCCGCAGCGCCACGTGGCCGCCGTCGGCCG